>USTX01000153.1 GCA_900557655.1 uncultured Eubacteriales bacterium | reverse complement strand
ATTGGATAAGTGTACTCATTCGTACTCGCGTCCAATTCGGGCTTTGCAGTTTGCGACATAGTCGCCAAATATTAGCGATTTTTTAGTGAGGTTTTGGCAAACGTAAATACCACCACCCTCTTTGCCCGCGCCTTTAAAAGCTCTTGTGCGCACTCCGTACTGGTTGCGCCAGTGGTGTAAACGTCGTCGATAAGTAAAACGGTTTTGCCTTTAAGGTTTATGCCTTCTTTTAATTTGTATGCACCCTTAATATTAGTGGCGCGCTCGTCACTTGAAAGGCGTGACTGGTTGGTGAGTTCTTTAACCTTGTCAAGAGTATCAACAAGCGGTAAGTTAAGCAATTCGCAAAAGTGCGTAGCGATAAGTTCGGCGTGGTTAAACCCGCGCAGTTTAAGCTTGTGCTCACTTTGCGGGACAAAGGTAACAGTGTCAGCAACCTCGGTCGACCCGAGATACTTATTTACCATCAGGCGCGCAATCAGTTTCGCCAGATATTTTCGGCCGTTATATTTAAGGCCTTTTATAAGCGCGCCGCTAACGTCGCCGTACTCGCATACCGACATCGCACGGTCAAACTTACGCTCCTTCCCCTTACAATCATCGCAAATCAGCTCGCTTGGCCTTAGTTTTGCGCCACAACGCGGGCACTCTCGGCCATCATGCCAATCAATTGCGCCGCTACACTCATCACACAACTTCACCTCAGGGTGTTCTAACTCTCGGCCGCACGCAAAACAACCAAACTCCGGAAAAAGCGTATCCTCAAATCGCCCCAGCCACTCCTTTATCTTCTCTGTCACCCGCCCCATAATTTCACCTAATCATTGTTTTGGTTTAAAACGTCAACCCACTTGTCAACAGAATCGTCTACGTTTTGACCTGTCAAGACATCTTGCTGCTTATTTTTGTTGTTTTTATGCTCGATATCTTGGGCGCCCTTTTTATCACCTTGACCAACCGTTTTATCTGGGCAATTGTTTGCCCCTATCGCAAAAACAAAAAACGCCAGTGGTATTAAAATTATAACACTGCTGTTATTAAGCATTGATTCAACAATCCCATATGCTGCGACTGTGAAAAGCGGAAGCAGGCTGTGCCAATATTTTTTAAACGGCTTGTTTTTTGTTTCTTTTACCATAAACTGTGCAATAACAAACACAAAAAGAGCAAAGCCAATTATGCCAAGCTTTTGAAAAAACTCGATATATATGTTATGTGTTGAGTTATAGTTGTTTGGTGGTGGCGTTTGAATTTCACTGCCCATCCCAAGCCCAAACAAAAATGTAAGCCCATTTCTTCCAACAAGGCTAAGGGCGTTTTGCCAAATAACTTGGCGCCCCGTTGTTAGGCTATCAATACCAAAATTGCCATCAAACACTCCCGCGCGCTTTAAAAACACATACAGCATCAATCCAATTGCTATAGCAATAACTGGCGACGAATAAAGCATCGCTTTTTTAAAGCGGTCAAACCTTAAACAATCACGAATTCCAACTATTGTTATTGCGCCAAACAGCACTATTGCAATAAGCATAAAAGACTTGCTGCCCGAAAGCATGCCAATAATGGTAACAACGGCTGCAAAACAGAAATTTTCGACCTTTGAATTTTCACTAAAAAATCTATAAACAAAAATCGATAAAACAATAGCGCAATATTCCGATAAATGATTTGGGTTAGCAAACAGCGCGTTATATCTAAAGCCGCTGCCGATTGGTGTTTGTTGCACAATCGCTTTTGCATTTGGTATCTCAAAAAGAATGGTTGAAAACGCACAAGCAACCAATAATCCAATAACAAGCGAAATCGACACTTCGCGAATTTTGATTTCTTTAAGATTAAGCGTTGCAACAAAAACCAGCGCAACCCCCAAAATCACAAGCCCCGTATAAAGTATTTTTTTACCATTAATAACACCGATTGGCAAAAGCATGAAAACGCAAAGCGCCAAAAATGGCAGCCACGCTTGCGGCTCATAAACAATCTGGTTGTTTTTAAACACCTTTATTAAAAA
>USTX01000152.1 GCA_900557655.1 uncultured Eubacteriales bacterium | reverse complement strand
AGGTTGAATTAACTATACCACACCGCCCCGCCCCCTGTCAAGCACTTTCTTAATCTTTCTAATATTCTAAAACCTTGATGGTTAAAGTTAAAAGTTTAAAGTTGAAATGTTGCTGAGATTACCACGTCGGCCTTTGGCCTCCTCGCAATGACATCAACAATAAAAATTACTTGCGGTGTAATTGTAAATCAAGCCGCTTCTTTTCACTTTAAACTCTTCACTTTTTCACAGCCAAGCAAGACGCTGGTTTGGGGCTTGCGATAGCAAGTGGCGCGGCGGGCGCATAGAATGCAATGTATATTAAAAAAGGAGGAAAACGAATTGAAAAAAATTTTTACTATACTTGTTGCGCTGTGTTTGGGGCTTAGTTTTACGCTTGGGCTGGTAGGCTGCAAAAACAAAAAAGACACCATCCGCCTAAATGAGGTAACTCACAGCGTGTTCTATGCGCCGCTTTACGTTGCCATCAACAAGGGCTTTATGGAAGACGAAAACATCAAGATAGAGCTTAACAGTGGTCAAGGCAGCGACGTATCTATGGCCGCCCTGCTTTCGGGCAATGCCGATGTTGCGCTTTTGGGGCCAGAGACGGTGGTTTACGTCCACGCAAACGGCTCAACTAACCATCCAATGGTGTTTGGCCAGCTGACCAAGCGTGACGGCTCATTTTTGGTTTCGCGCACGAAATACACTGACTTTAACTGGCAGCGCGACCTTGCGGGCAAAACGGTTATCGCCGGGCGCCGCGGGGGTATGCCAGCAATGACTTTTGAATACGTCTGCAACCGAAACGGTCTGATTAACGGCAGCAATATTACGCTTGACCTTGACCCATCGTTTGGCGCGATGGTGCCTACGTTTCAGGGCGGAAAGGGCGATTTCTGCACGATGTTTGAGCCAACCGCCACCGAGTTTGTGAACAGTGGCCTTGGATATATGGTTGGGTCAGTTGGCGAGTTTTCGGGCGAAATACCTTACACCTGCTTTATGGCCGCGCCTAAGTTTATGAAAAACCATCCAGACAAAATTCGCGGATTTTTAAGGGCTATCACGCGCGCGTATAACTTTATTATGACTAGCGACAGCAACACGGTGGCCGAGGCACTTTTGCCATCCTTTGACGGGTCAACCAAGGCGTCGCTTGCTATCGCGGTTGACAGTTATAAGCGTATTGACGCGTGGATGGCCACCCCAGCAATGACCGAGGCGTCTTACAACCGCCTTATCGACGTATTGCATAACTCGGGCACGCTTGATAAGTCAAAAACCGTAAAATTTAGTGACGTTATTGACAACAGTTTTGCGCTTTCGCTTTAAAACAAAATTTACAGGAGAATAAAATGAAAACACTGCTTACTTTGAAAGATATAAGCCTAATTTACCACACAAAACAAAGCGAAACATTGGCCTTAGATGACTGCTCTTTTGAAGTGGGTGAAGGTGAATTTATAAGTCTTGTTGGGCCAAGTGGCTGCGGAAAGACCACAATTTTAAGCCTTATTGCGGGGCTTATTAAGCCAACAAGCGGCCAGATCGTGCTTGCGGGCGAGGTCGTTACAAAACAAAACCCCAACACGGGCTATATGTTTCAGCGCGACAACCTTTTTGAGTGGCTAAGCATCAAAAAAAATGTGACCTTAGGCCAAGAAATTCAGCATAAGGCCACAAAAATCAACCAAGAAAAAGCGTTTGCCATCACTGCGCGTTACGGTCTTGGTGACTTTTCGGGGCACCACCCGCGGCATTTGTCTGGCGGTATGCGTCAGCGCGTTGCTCTTATCCGCACGCTTGCAACCGAACCAAAGCTTTTGCTGCTTGATGAGCCGTTTTCAGCGCTTGATTATCAAACGCGGCTTTTGGTTCAAGACAACGTGCACGAAATAATCAAAAAAGAAAAAAAGACGGCTATACTTGTTACTCATGACATAAGCGAGGCCGTTGCGATGAGTGACCGCGTTATCATCTTAACCAAGCGTCCCGCGCACGTTAAAAAAGAACTGCACCTTGAATTTTCGCCCAATTTGA
>USTX01000151.1 GCA_900557655.1 uncultured Eubacteriales bacterium | reverse complement strand
CAATATTGTCTGGGCGGGCTGGGCGGGACGCTTGTTAACATTTCAACCTCGTGCAAAACCCAAAAGGAAAAAGAGCAAAATGAGAGGAACTTTAAGTTTACGGGTATTTTGTATTCGTCAAGTTTTGCGTATGACGAGGATATTGAAAATCGAAATGACTTGCCAAAGTATGACGTTATGAGCAAGATTTATGCCGATTTTTCAAAAGAAAAAGCGCTGTGTGTTAATGCGTATGGTGAGCACGCGGGGCTTTATAGCGGGATATTATTTCGCGAAGTTTTAAGCAATGCGCAGATGGATAACTATCGCGAGTTGATTATCGCATCTATAAAAGAACTTAATGTGTCGGATAAAGATGCTTTAAAAAGATGGTCAAAGGGCGAGTTTAGCGAAGAAGAAAGGCGCGATATTGACGCTATTTGTGAGGTTATGTATCGAAAGGATGCCTTTATATTTTGGACGCAAAACCCACGTATGCTTGACCAGTGGACGGCCGAGAATGCCAATGAAATGATAACAATTGCAAAAAGCAAGATTATTAATGCGCTTAAAAAGGGGTATCCTGAAATAGATATAGATAAGGCTAATCACGCGATAGATGTAAGCGTTGAAAAGTTTGAAACATATAATTTTCTATCAAAAAACTTTGAACTTGTCAGCAGATTAAGGACGGCCGCAAGTCAAGAGAAAAGCAAATAATTATAAAAAATAATAAAATAATAGAATTTATAAAACTAGGTTGTTTAAAAAATAATTAAACTAAAAATTTTAATAAAATTAATTAAATTAATTGTGTTTAAAATAATTAATAAAGAGCGATGGCAAAAGTCGCTCTTTTTTCATACCATAATTTAGGAGATTGGTATGGTTGTTTTTAAGTTCGGTGGGACAAGCGTTGCAACGCCAGAAAAAATTAGAATTCAGGCTGAAAAAGTTAAAAGCGCTACTGGGCAATACCAAAAAATTATTGTTGTTGTTTCGGCAATGGGAAAAACGACTGACGAAATTTTGTTGCAAGCAAAACAAATAGGCAAGATTGTCCCTTCTGCGGAACTTGACGCGCTTTTAAATATTGGAGAAATGACAACCGTACGGCTTTTAACTTTTGCACTAACAAACATGGGGGTTAAAGCGATTGGGCTTAACGGCGGCGAGGCGGGCATTTTAACTACGGGCAATTTTGGAAATTCTTTTATTTCAAACATTAACACAAAAATAATTAATAATTTATTTAATAATTTTGACGTTTGTGTTGTTGCGGGATTTTGTGGTGTTAATAAATTTAATCAAATAACAACACTTGGGCGGGGTGGAAGTGACACAACTGCGGTGGCATTAGCATCAGCATTTAAATGCAAATGTTTTATTTATACCGACGTTGATGGCATTTTTACAATAGACCCGAAATTAATTAAAAATCCAAAAATAAATAAAAAAATTAATATTAATAATATGCTTGAATTAAGCGCGTTTGGGGTTAAGGCGCTAGACACGCGATGTGTGTTAATTGCAAGCAAAAATCATTGCGAAATTAATTTAAAAAATAGTTTTTCAAATAGTGATGGTACAGCTATTGTTTCAAAAAATTTTGAAAGATTAAAGGTTGATGGCATTGGAGTTTTGAAGGGTTGCGCAAAAATTAAAATTGATTTAAAAACAAAATCGCTTGCAAATTTTTTAAGGTTTTGCAAACAAAACAATATTCAAGTTGGCGGCATGGTTGTGTCAGGATATGAAAAAACGCAAACAGTTGAATTAATAATTGATAATGAAAAACTGCAAAATGAGGGTAGAAGACTGCAAAAAACATATAAAAATTGCAAAATTTTTACAAATTGCTGCTGTTTAACGCTAGTTGGCGGAGGATTTGCGTCTCACGTTGAAGATGTTTTTAAAATTATAAATCTTTTAAAAAACAACCGAATAAAAGTTTATGCATTAAACATAACACAAACGGTGTTTCAGTTTTGGGTGAATAAGCGAAAGGTAAGTTTTACGCTTAAACTGTTAAAAAATAAATTTAATTTATA
>USTX01000150.1 GCA_900557655.1 uncultured Eubacteriales bacterium | reverse complement strand
CAAGCCGACTTACGAGTGGGTAACACGGGTTTGCCCTACGCGTGCGGTTACGATTGAATGTGACGAAACGGCTGATATTTTAAAAACCATTAAGCCGTATCTAAGGGATAAAGACTACACTCTTTGTTTGTATGGCGATACGCCGCTTTTAACACGTGCGCAGATTTCAAAGATTTTGGACTTTGTTGTATCTCGCGGGTTAAACGTTTGCAAACTGTCACGAGGATATGTTTTTAAAACTGACTACATCAGGCGTGTTGATGAAGTTTTTGCGCCACAAACCTATTATTTTAATGAAGAGGAGTTTGCCTGTGCGCATAGCCTTAGCGAGTTTGGCGACATTCGCGCTAAACTTTTAGAGCGTATTGTTAAATTTCATCAGTCGCGCGGGGTTCAGTTTATTGACGAAAAACGCACATATATTGAAAGTGACGTAACGATTGCGGCCGGCGTGACCCTTGAGCCAGACGTATTTTTGGCGGGGCAGACACATATCGGCCGCGGCGTGAAAGTAATGGCGGGGGCAAAGATTGTGTCAAGCCAGATTGGCGATAATGTTACCCTTGGGCGCGCGATAGTTACTGACAGTGTTATCAAAAACGACGCTGTGGTTGGCGACGAGTGTGTTATAAAAGATGCGTCTTTTGTTGGCGCGGGCTGCGTTGTTGGCGACAGGGTGACACTTGAAGACGCCAGCCTTTCACAAAATGTAAATATTGGGGCAAGTTCAACGCTTATGCATGCGCGAATTTATCGCGACGTTACGCTTGGCGTGGGGTGTGTTATTGCGGGCAAGCCTGAAAATGGTATTAGCCGAGTTTTAACGGGCGCCCAAGTTGGCGACGCGGTGACTATTTTTGACGGCGTTGCGGTTACTGAAAAGGCGCAGATTGTATCAGGCGCTAAATTAGAGATAAAAAAGGATTAAATATGAAACTTATTTTAGGACTTGGAAATATTGGCAAAACTTATGACGACACCTACCATAACGTGGGCTTTTTGGTGGCGGATAGGGTAGCAAAAAAACTGAATACATGGTTTAAAACCAAAGAGTGCGAAAGCGACGTTGCGATGACCTATATCGCGGGCGAAAAAATTCTTATCGCAAAACCGCGCACGTATATGAACGCAAGCGGCCTAGCGTTAAAGGCCTTTTTGGGCAAGTATCCAGAGCTTCATCTTGACCGCGATGTTATTGTGGTTTATGACGACATTGACCTTGCGCCCGGAACCATTAAGATTAAAGAGGTCGGCGGGGCGGGCAGCCATAATGGTATGAAAAGCATTATGGAAGTAACTAACACGCGTGTTTTTAGAAAAATCCGCGTTGGTATTGGCGAGAAAAACGAAAACGAGACGATGACCGAGTTTGTTTTGAAAAAAATCAAGCCAAAAAGTAAGGTTAGGCAGGGCATCTGCCTTGCTGGTGATTCTATCGTTGCGGTTTTGCAGGGCGAAAAAGACTATGCCGCGATGATGAATGAAATCAACAGCAAATTTTAAGTACTGCGCAGTCGTAATCGTTTTTTGTGGCTTAAAATTTTAAGTTTTATGCGGCGGTAATTGACTTTTGGGGCTTGAAAAGTTAAAGGCGATTTGATATAATAAATTAAATGGCGAAACAGATTGCTGAATTTTTTAATTTTGAAGATTTAGGCGACGAATATTCTCGCCTTATTTTTGCGTGCAAAAACGGCCAGAAAATATCCGCGCTTTCAATGGGAGAAACCGAGCGTGCTGCGATTCTAGCAAAACTTGACAGGCCGATATTGTATCTAGCAAACGACTATATAAGTGCCACAAAAATTCACAAGCAGTTTGAGGCCTTATTTGGTGGGGCGGCGCTGCTTTGGCCGGGGTTTATTGACAATCTTTTTTATAAAAGAGCACAGTCAATCGAGGCTAACATCAGCCGTATTAAAATCCTTTCACGCCTTTGCCAAAACCGCGCAAAAGTTATCGTTGCAAGCGCCGATTCGCTTATCGGCTTTTTGCCAAACGTAGATGACTTTAAAAACTCAATTATAACGCTTAAAAAGAATGAAA
>USTX01000149.1 GCA_900557655.1 uncultured Eubacteriales bacterium | reverse complement strand
GATTTTAAATAATATTATAGACGCGCTTCCGCAAACAGAGTACCTTTCGGGCAACCTTTTAGTTTCGGTTGACGGGCGTACGGCCACCGGTGTGGTGCGGGTTACGCAAAACCCGTCGTTTAGGTTCAGCGTCAAAATGGATTTATCGGCATTTGGAGCGCCAAATAGCGTGGAGGTGCGGCTGGTTGACAACTGCGTATATCTGCTTTCGGGCACGCTAGCATTCAAACTTGATTTAGGCACCGTTAAGGCCAGTGTAGAGACGATAATTAAGTTTATAAACAACCATTTTTCGTCTTTACCGCAGATAGATTTTGGCGCCACTGACACCGACGACGTGTTAAACGTATTAGGGCTTAGCGGCGGCATTGACGGGTTTGACACCTCGCTTTTAGAAAATTTTAAAGACGCGATTGTTACGCGCAAAACCAAAAACGGCTACTCCCTTAATTTCAGCCTTAAAGGCGCGATGACGTTTGGCGCGAAGTTTGACACGGGATATAACCTTTTAAGTTTTTCAACGAATACGTTTAAGTTGGGCGGAAAAAGAGTTAAACTTTCGTTTAGCGCTACGCAAGAAAGCAATATTCGCATATATGCGCCGTCGGTAATTTCGGGCGGGTCGCGCGCGGATATTATAAGCGACGATGACCTTTCGGGTCTTCTTGCGGCAGCTGAAAAAACTTTTAACGGGGCGGCAAAATTTTCAGGGCTAATTAAACTGAAAATGCCCGCTGTTGGCGAAGTAAGAATTCCGGTATTTGTAAAGCAAATGCGTGGCGGTGTGGCCGTTCTTCTTACTAATCTTCCGACCGCGATTTACACTAACACTAAGGTGTTTACCACCGCCAGAATTCACCCTCGCCTAAGGCATTACGCAGCACTTTTTATTAAAGGCGATACGATTTTTTATAACCGTCAAATTGACTATTTTGTTAAGAACAAAGGCGATGAGAGGCGCGTTGAAACCCTTGCAACTGGGTCGATAAAACTAAGCGATTTTTTAGGCAACACTAAAAACACAATCAATATGCTGACCCCGATATTAGGCGTTGGCAAAACGGTGACGGGCGCGGTGACCTTTTTTGGAACAACCCGTAACACCCCAAGCATTGACACGATGGTACGCAGCGCTAAAATATCAGCAAAAGACCTTGGGGCGCAAAAGGTTTTAAGCCTTAATATTGACCTGTCTCGCCTTACGGGTAACCGCGATTTTGGAGCGATTGACGCAGGGGTTACAACTACGCAAAGCGGCATTTATTCATTCAGCGCGTCGGCTAAAATTGGGCAAAAATTTGAAATAAGCCTCAGCCTCTCAAAAACAAATAATTTTGGCAAAGCCGCCTTTTCTAACAAAACGCACGCCGTTACCATTGACATTGAAAACTTTTTAAATTCTTTGGTTTAAGCTGATAGCATTAAATGTGTTTGTAACGAAGTAATATTATTTTAAAAAACAAATAAATTAGGTTGACAATTTAACATATTATTTTGTACAATAAATTTAAGGGGGATGGTTATGAAAAAGTCAAAATCGATTGTGATTGCTGATGCTGTTTGTGGCGTTTTGATGCTTCTTTCAATTTTTGTTTACATCATCATTGGGCTTACCACCGCTGCGTGGCACCCTTGGTGGATAATCATTGTTGGGGCAGCGCTTATAAGTGGCGTTATTTCAATCGTTTTCAACACTCGTGCCGAACTTAAAGGCGAAAAGCAAGAAGACGAGCCTAAAAAATTCAGCGATATGTAATCAATAATTCCCAGCATTTTGGCTGGGTTTTTTATTGCCTTTTTTAGCCTGATTATTTTAATATTTTTTAATTAAATATTTTTATTTTTTAAATTTTTTAAAATTTAAATATTAATATTTAAGGTGTTTATATTTTATTTATTTAATAATGATATTTAATTAATTTTAATTTTTACATAATTTATTTTTCACTTTTAAAAAGTGTAAATCACGGCAAAAATTAATATATGCTTATGGTTTATAAAAAGTGGAAAAAACTTGCGCGGCCTAATGGGTGGCTGGTGTTTTTT
>USTX01000148.1 GCA_900557655.1 uncultured Eubacteriales bacterium | reverse complement strand
CACCAAAAATTCGCCTTCGCTTGCGTCAGTTATCCCCGCGTTATTAAGCACAGCCTTAACCTTGTCAGTCAGTTGTTTTATCGTCATAATCGCCAACCTTTATTATTAAAAAAAATTCGTGCAAAACTAATACACGAAAAAAATGCAAACAAAATTTAATGTTTGCATAAAAATAGCTATTTATTGTTATAGCGTTTATTAAACTTTTCAACCCTACCGCCGGCGTCAACAATTTTTTGAGCGCCCGTAAAGAAAGGGTGACATTTTGAACAAATATCAACTTTAATTTCGTCGCCTTTTTTGGTTGAGCCACATACAAATTCATTGCCACAGGCACATTTGATGGTAACTTTATGGTAGTCTGGATGAATATTCTCTTTCATTTTAACCCCTCCCAATTAAATTCTTAGATATTTTAAAACAATTACCATCGTTTGTCAAGCCTTTTTAGCAATTTGCGCACAACAATTCTCTACATCGTCTCGGGCGCACAAAACACATACGTGTCTACTGACTGAGATTGCATAACATCAACCACGTCAACCATAGGCGGAACCATCAAAAAAAACACCTGCCTAACCCTCCTTTTTGTTAGTTTAGGCATGTGAAAAATTTTTATACTCTAAAAAATTTGATTTAATATATCCATTTCTTTTGTCGCTTCAATATGCTTTAATGACATGGCATACTCTTTAACCGCCACCTGATATTTTTTAATAATAGCAATTTCTTTAACGCGTTTAGAAATAAGTTTATCATCCATAAGCATTTCAAAATCAGAAATGTTTGTAAGAATACATTTTTTCAAGTCGCGCCCCTCAAACATGGCTGCAATTTCAGGAAAACTTGATATAATTTCAGCCTCAATCTCATTAACCTTTTTAAGCTTTATAAGTCTTAAATACCCGCGAACAACAATACACTTTTGTTCCTCATCTTCTAAAAACAATTGTGCATCCGCTTCTTGTTCGATAAAACTTACTATATGTTTAATCATTCTCTCATCTCTAATATTTTTTCTCATTTATGCCTCTTGCTATTAAAGTGTATAACAAAACTTACTTCACGTCAACTTTTTTTTCATTTATGCGCCTTACTTATGATATTTTTCATCAAATTTAAGGTCTTTGCATAGGTTTTGCATATTTCCAGCCCCTAAAAGCAAAATTGTATTATTTGGTGCCGCAAATTCTGCAATAAGTTTAAAAAGTGCGTTTTTATCGTCAATTGCGCGCGCATTTAGGCCTAATTTGCAACTTTTTTGGGCAAGCGCGGTATGTGTTATGCCTGACATAGGTCTTTCTCTTGCAGGAAAAATCGAATAAAACGCCCGCTCGTCCGCATCCGCCACGCTTGATATAAAATCGTCAAAAAATGCAGCCGTCCTTGTGTACGTATGTGGCTGAAAAACGGCCAAAATCTTGCCGGCAGTAAACGATTTTGCAGTTTTTATGCTGGCCTTAATTTCGGTTGGGTGGTGCGCATAATCGCTATACACCGCCGCCCCATTTATGGTGCCCAAAAATTGAAACCGTCTATCAACGCCACAGAACGCGCCAACACTTTTAGCAATGGTTTTAAAATCTATGCCAAGGTGTAATCCAACAAGTATGGTAGCCAGCGCGTTTTTGATATTATGTTCCCCACAAACCGAAAGGTGCACCCGCCCCAGCGTTGAGCCGTCAAAAATACAGTCAAACGAATAGGTGCCGTTTCTCTGCATTTTTATGTTGGCAGCATTGATGTCGCCACCGTTTTCAACCGAAAACCCCACCGCGTTGACACCCTCGGGGAAATTAATATTTGGGTCGTCGGCGTTATATATAAGCGCGCCGTCGTGCTTAATTTTTTGCGCAAAACTAAAAAAACCTTTAACCACGCCCGCAAACGTTTTAAAAAAGTCAAGATGATCAGCTTGCACGTTTAAAATAACGGCCATATCTGGGCACAGTTTCAAAAAATTATTTTTATACTCACATGCCTCGGTAACAAAATATGCCTTGCTGCCCACACGCACGTTCCCGCCGATTTTTGAGAACCACCCGCCAACATGCACGGTTGGGTTAAGCCCCGC
>USTX01000147.1 GCA_900557655.1 uncultured Eubacteriales bacterium | reverse complement strand
TTCACTTCCTATCTTTATTACAAGATAATCTTATCAAAAAAAACACTATATTTCAAGTGTATTTTATTTAATTTTTAATTTTAAAAATATTAAAACAAACAATTTTTGCGATGCATTAAAATAAATTAAAGCGATGGCGATAAACAATAATTTTGTTACCTTTCATATTCTTGTGAAGAAATCCCACACTTATTAAAAAGTTTTAAAGTTTTAAGTTTAAGGCAATAGTCTGCTAGTGTCTTTCTTGTACAGTCACCGAATTCAAGCTTTAATGGTTCATTTTTGCCATTTTTTGTTATATGCGTTTCAACAGCAACAAATCCTTCAACCGGCTCAAACCCCACACTGCTTTTAATCATCACGTCACCATAAATTGGGCCATAATCAGCATACCCAATTTCAGCAACTTTTACGAAATCTAAAAACTCATCCCTTAACGACTCGCTTGTGTTTTTGTTTGAAAAAAGTTTAACGTATTCATACATTGTGTCGCTTACTTCATTGCAAAAAAACGGCTTACACTCTTGCTTTCTTGTTATTTCAACAAAGTCATCATTTAATCTAAACTTAAACCCCGCCTCCTCAACAAAACTATCAAACATTTCACTATCAAGGTCTTGATAAAATTTGAAGGTTTTTAAAAGCTTTTCGGCATCAATTGGCAAGTTGATTTTAAGCACCTTTTTGCAGTGATGCAATATTAAAATTGGCAAGCAATAATTATTATCCATAATTTTTTCCTCGCAGATATTATAACGCAAATTTTAAGATTGTCAACCCACAAACAAAACAGTTTTTACCATAAATATCGCAATTTATATTTAAATTAGTTAAATTATTACAGTATTTATAAAATTTGACATTATTTTTGCAGTTTTTGGACATCATTAAATTATGATCAGTTTGTGTTTATTTTTCAGCGCCTTTATACCTATGTATGGCATTATACTTGTTCAATTATTGGTTGAAATTATTAATGGCAACCTCACCTTTAACCTGCTTAACACCATCACAATAGTTTTAATTTCTATAATGGTTTTGTTGGGCGTATTTGGCCTTATTTATGCGATACAAAAAAAGCCATCCAAAATGCAAGAAATAAAAATTTTGTCAATAAAAAACATCACCGACCAACACTTCTTCGGCTATATTTCGATATTTATTTTGTTTACACTTGGCTTTGATCTTGGCAATATGAGCATGGTGATAACCACCGCCATCATACTTTCAATTATTGGCTTTGTTTATATTCATAACAAAATCTTTTACATCAACCCCCTGCTTAATATTTGCGGTTTTAGTTTTTATGAGATAACTTACATCACTCACGATAACGAAACACCAAAAACCGCGAAGGTGTTTTATCACGGCCACAAAGAGATTGAGGGGAAATGGGTAACCGCTAAATTATGCTTAACAAATTTCACTTTTATCGGCAATAAAAAAGACGACTAATATAAGCCGCCTTACTACTATGTCACGCATAACACCCCAATTTTTCAGGGTTTGCGCGACATTTTTGTTTTTTAATAATTTTCTTTTCGAACTTCAAAATAGCTTTGCGCGTGCTGACAAACTGGGCAGATAGCAGGCGCCTTTTTGCCCATAACAAGGTGGCCGCAATTTCTACACTCCCACATCGTCATTTCGCCCTTTTCAAAAACTTGCTGCATTTGCACGTTGCTTAATAATTTTCTGTAACGCTCTTCATGCGCCTTTTCAATAGCAGCAACCGCACGAAATTTGTAAGCAATTTGCGTAAATCCCTCCTCTTCGGCATCCTTAGCAAAACGCTCATACATGTCAGTCCACTCATAGTTTTCACCACTTGCTGCTGCCTCTAAGTTAGCCTTAGTGTCGCCAAGCTCACCAAGCTCTTTAAACCACATTTTCGCATGTTCTTTCTCATTTTCGGCCGTTTTTGTAAAAATTTCAGCAATCTGCTCAAAACCCTCTTTTTTTGCAACGCTTGCAAAATAAGTATATTTGTTTCGTGCCTGACTTTCACCCGCAAAAGCAGCCTGTAAGTTTTTTTCAGTTTTTGTTCCTTTAAGTTTCATAATCTCCTCCTTTATTATACTAACTATATT
>USTX01000146.1 GCA_900557655.1 uncultured Eubacteriales bacterium | reverse complement strand
GGTGCTAAGAAAAGCCGCTTCGTCAAAGGCGGGGCTGACGGCTAGGGTCAGACAAAGGGCGCCATCGGTGACCTTAAAATTGGATTTATAAATATTGTCAAAAATAGATACGTCGTAAGATGGGTTGGTTTGGTCGTAGCGGTCACGCGTTAAGTCCATCTTGTCAGCGATTGCCAAACAGCGCGCTACGGGGCACAAAAAGGCTGCCTTATCTTTTCCGCCGTGTAGGGCAATGGCAGAGCAAATCACGCTGATATCCGTTTGTTTAAGGCCGCCCCTTGAAAGGTATTCACGCGCTAAAATTGCCCCGGATTCGGCGTGGTCTTTACGTCCGCCAAGATAGCCAATATCGTGCAAAACGCAGGCAATATAAAGGTTTTTGCGTTGACGGATGGTTAAATTAAACTCGCGCGCCAACTCCTTTGCGTGCGCCAAAACATTGCGGATGTGAACAAACCCGTGGTTAACGGGAAAGTCTTTTTTCATCTCCTCAATTTGCGTGTAAGTCGCCTTGAAATAATCGCTTTTTAATATGTCTTTATAGTTCATAACTTTAGTATACAACAACCGAGCAACCGTGTCAAAACCTAAAATAAAACCCCTTAGGCGCGGTGTCCTAAGGGGGTAGTGATTATAAGAATTGACTTTAATTAATTGAATAAATGCTGCCTTGGCAATTATCTTTTGTGTAATTAAAGTTTGATTTTTTCAAGCAGGGTGTAAAGCGTGTTAATGATAAATGGGGCAAGCAATATTAGGATGATTGAGAAGAGCATGTCGCTTAATTCAAGCGGTACAAGCATAAAGAAGCTTGGAAGGAGAAGCATCGCAGCAAAGCACAATATGCTCATTGTTACAAACAGTGTGCCTGTAAGGCCGTTGAATGGCTTGCAGAGCCTTAACAAAAGCGCAAGACCCGTAAACGTTACAACAATCGTCATCATCGTGGTTAAAACCGCGCTGCAATCAAGCGTACCCTTGGTTATCCAAATAAACGCGTACACTGCACAGCCGTTTAAGATAAGCGTTATTGCGCCCGGTAAAGCGTTTTTGAAAAGGTTATAGATAAATTTGCCTTGTATTGGTTTGTCATTAGGCAAAAACGCCAAGAAGAAGCTTGGTATGCCTATAACAAACGTTTCAAGCAGCAAGTTGTTAATCGTTGAAAGAGGATATGCCTTGTTGATAATCAAGATGAAGATAGAGAAGAAGATTGAAAACAGCGTCTTCATAAAGAACAAGCTTGACGCCTTTTGGACGTTGTTTATAACGCGTCGCCCCTCGACAACCGTTTCAGGCATACTCCCAAAATCGCTGTTTAAAAGCACCATGTGGCTTACGCTGCGCACTGCCTCTGAGCCATTTGCCATCGCAATCGCGCAATCGGCTTCTTTAAGCGCAAGAATATCGTTTACGCCATCGCCCGTCATCGCAACGGTGTTTCCACTTGCTTTCAGCGCCTTTACAAGAATTGCCTTTTGGTCAGGCGTAACGCGCCCAAAAACTGTATATTTGTTAGCGGCGGCGATAACCTGTTTTTCGTTCATACCTTCAAGGTTGATAAAAGCCTCAGTGTTATCAACGCCAACGCGCTTAGCAATTTCGGCAACTGTTAGCGGGTTGTCACCCGAAATGATTTTAACCTTAACGCCGTTTTGCTTAAACCATTTAATGGTAGACACGGCTTCGTCACGGATACGATCTTCCAAAATCATAAGCGCAACGGGGGTTTTGTTTTGCGGAACATTGTCTTTTACAATTGCGGCAGGAGAGTGCGCTACTAACAAAACGCGGTATCCGTCTTTGGCGTATTGCTCAATCATATCAAGCGTTTTTGCGTCTTTAAGCTCAGGCATAACAAACTCAGGCGCACCCAAGATGTAAGTGCCTTGCCCCTCAAACGTTACGGCCGAAAGTTTTCTTTGACTTGAAAATGGCAGAAAAGATACGACTTTATTATGATTTCTTGTCCTAAAATGACTTCTTAATGCAAGTGCTGTCGCATTTTCATCAGGTAAAGTCTGCATCATATCGCCTAGAATTCCATCAATATTTTTAATTTCTTCTACATGACATACACTTAACTTTCCTTGTG
>USTX01000145.1 GCA_900557655.1 uncultured Eubacteriales bacterium | reverse complement strand
ATTGTTAATAAAAACGGTCAACTTGAGCGCGTTACAACCACGGACGCAACTGGCAAAACGGTTCCGCTTATCTTTAAGGCGGGCGAAGAGATTAAGCTTGGCGTAACCAACAGCGACTTTGAGAATGCTGAAAACGAGTTGCATTTTGTTGCCGTTTTTGAGGGCAAAGACCTTACGTTTACGCTTGAAGTTGACACGTCAAGCAAAGACAGCGCTGCGCTGAATGCGGGCAACTTTAAAAACTATTCAGCCGACGTATTTAACAGGGTTTATGGCATAAAATCTACGTTTACGCAATTTGCTGACTATAAAATCAACCTTGAAGATTTTAGAGATAAAAACACCAAAAAAATCAACATCTTAAAGATGCCACAGCTTTATGGCAAGACCTATCTTATCAATAACTGGCTGATTGGGCTTTCAAACAAGGCGCTTGACGGTGGCGAAGCTTATGTTGATGTTAACTATATTCCGTTTGGCGAGAATGAAGTGACGGGCGTAAAAAACGTTGCCAACAGCGATATTTATGCGGCGCAAAACTTTAACATTGTTAAGTTTTTAAAGCAGATTAATGCTGATCTCAAATCAAAAAAATATGAAGATGGAAGTGGTAAAGCGTTTTTTGATGACAGCATTGTCCCTATTGCAAGCGGCGACGGGTTTATGATGGACACGGGCTATACACTTTCAAACTTTACGCTTAGTGCACAACTGATTGACTTTTTCGTTAGAACCGATTTTGATGCAAGTGCGGGCTGCGTAACGGGCGAGGTGACTGAGGTTAATGGCAAAACGACCACAATTATAACGACGCTTGACGACCAAAAACAAGCAAGCATCACGCCGTCAACCAAGTTTAAGTTTACGGGCGGCCTTGCGCTTGATAATGCTGGACAAAGTGCGGACGAAAGCGGCTATCGCTTTACGACTATTGCTATCAAATTATATACGGGCGAGGGCGACGAGTTCGTGACGCTTAACTATAAAATACTCTGGAAGAATGACACGTATTTTGCAGTTAAGTTTGAAAGCGCGAAGTTAAACGGCACCCTAACTGATGCTGACCTTAACGCGGTTGCGAGCACGTGGAATCTTACGGCGGCGCAAATCACGCTTAATGAAAATCTGCCATCGTCAGGCAAGATGGTGCGATTTAATGATGGCAAGACGCTTGAAATAGAAATTCCGGCGATATTCTATGGGCTGGTTAACGCTAAAAACGAGGGGATAGTTCCTACTTTTTCGGCGGACGGGACGCTTGAAAGCATTTCGATTTTAAGCGATGTTGTTACATTCGGCGTAATCGAAAAGACCTATGACCTTATCGTGGCCACGCCAGATGAAAACAAAATAAATGCTGGAACAAGTGGCGCGGACGTTGCTAATGCGGTGCTTGACGCAACAGAAAAACGTCAGGGCGGCGCGGGGTCGCTTTATTATCCTGAGTTTTTTAATCAAAACAATGGTCAGGTAAAATGGCAAGAAAATGGCGCGACGCTTACAACCACTGATAAAACCAGCCAAAATGGGCAATTAAACTATGGTTATGGTATTGCAGCGCTTGGAAAAGCGGGGTCGTCCGCTCTTTCGCTTACAGCGCACTCGATACAAGCGGGAGATACTATTTATTCGCACGTTTTAGGGCGAGTAATGCTTGCCAAACTTGACGCAGAGTATAACGAAACCAACAACTCGTTCAAATATACCGTAGCTAAGGGCGAGGGCTATACCGACTATGATACAAAAAATAACGAAACGCCGCTTGAACTTAGATACCTTATTGATGTTGCTTTTCAAACCGATTGCATAACTATCAAAATATATTATGGCTGGACGATTATTGTTGGGGCAGACAACAACCAAGTTGGCAAAACTATCACACTTAACGATGCTAACAAAACGGAGAAGTGTAAAATCACTGGCATAACCTTTGATGGCGACAATTTTGGCGACTATCCAATTTTAAACTATTCGTTTGGCTTAAAAGCGGGTGAAACGCTTGAGTATGCCCCTGCGGAGTGCCATCCAAAAACTAATCCATCAATGCCCGACCATCCAATGGTAAGCAAAGAGTGGCTTATGGGCGGATATAACAAGGATATCCTTTTTGCGGCGGTGTTTG
>USTX01000144.1 GCA_900557655.1 uncultured Eubacteriales bacterium | reverse complement strand
CTCCGTTTTCGCGCCCAACTTCTACCCAGCCGATAGTTTTTGCAAGTTCGTTTAGTTTGCGCACGCTATTCTCCTTTGGCGCCGCCTAAGTTCTTTTCTTCAAACGAGCGTTGTTTGATAGCCGAAATTGCCTCTTCAAGCATACGGCTTGTGCGCTCGGCCGTTTCGCTGCCCTTATCAAGGTTGCAAGCACGCATTGCGTTGGCCTGATACTCCATTGTCGCCACCATTTGCGCGCGGGTTAAGCCACCCATTTCATAAACCCATTTATTGTTAATAGTGCGGCCGTCAATCTCAATTTCGTCAATATCGTTTGGCAAGGTCATAATATGGTCAAACGCAAGGTCATACACCTCGTCAAGCGCCGGCGTTTTTGAAAATGGCAACTCGTACCTATCCCACATCGTGTTGAGGTTGGCCTCAAGGTCAGTATACGTAAACACGCTTGTGGCGTCTGGCATACAAATATAGCCCGTTTTTTTGGCGTCTTGCGGTTTATAAAAAACCGTGCTGGCCGTTTGTGGTGAACTTGAAAAGCCTGCCACGGCCTTTGCGCCAAGCATTACGTTAGTGGCAAGCAATTTTGCTTTTTCTTGCCCTGTGATATTGTTTGTTTCAACCATAATATTTCTCCAATACGTTAAATTCTTTCTACTCAAAAAGCCCACCTATACCACCTTCAAGCGATGACTGAGTTATGCCATCGGCCTCGCGAAGCCTGCTTTCAGCGTCAATAAGCAAGACCGACTTGCGCGGGTTAAGGCGCATAGTGTCATCAAATGAGGTAGCCTCGGGAATAGTCCCGCCGAACTTGATTGAACAGTCAACAAAGGTTTTAAGATAGTCTTTGGCGCCCAAAAACGCCTCTTCAACATTCGCGCCGCTGGTTAAAATATCAGTGTCTGGCAACAAAAGCGTCGTCGTTTCGTTTTCATAGTCTTTATAGCAAACTGCTGGGTAAACAAATTGTTTCATCTTTTTTCTCCCACTTTCTTTGCTTATATGATACCAAACCCGCGCCGCAAACGCAAACGTTTTAACCAAAAACCCCGAAATTTTTCTGGTTTTATTCAACCCACCAAATCCCTTTTGCCCGAATAATGCCCCCAGTTATTATACTAATTGAAAACCTCACAAGCTTATTGCTTCAATAAAGTCCCCGATTAGCATACTAATTGAAGGCCTCACAAGCTTATTGCTTCAATAAAAAGCCCAAATTTTTATTGACAATTTTATTATACCACCCTATCCCCAATTTGCCAAGGTTGATTTATTAAATTTGTTTAATAATTTTTCAAGCCCTCCGCATAAACTTTTTGCAACTATTATTTTAATAATTAAAATACTTTTTTGTGCCGTACGCCTCCTTTATTCACCCATAAACGTTACCTTAATGCCAGCAATCACCTTTCGCAATCATTGCCCATCCCAAACCAAAACCAAACAAAAAATAGAGGCCTTAGCCTCTATCTAAAATGTTTTTTCGTCCTGTTCAAACGCAATTTGCGCCCTAAATCTTTCAACGTCTTCAGGATATGTTACTTTAAAATTTTTGTCACTAGCCATAACAAATTGAATATCATAATCGTAATGACAAAGCAATGAACAAAAGCCAATCAAATCAGTCTGTCTATCATGGATAGCCTGATTATACATTTGCAACATCGTTTTAAAAGTTGCGCCTTGTGGGGTTTGGATTCTTAATAAATTATCTCTGTTAATGATATTAATTTTTTCATTACTTACATCAAAAACAACATCAGGGCATGGCATGGCAGTAACGGCATTGCCCTTATCTCTAATAGACGTGACATTACGATGTATTATATCCTCATCAACATTTGGCCTGTTACCATCGTGAACTAAAACCAAGTCGCAACTATTCGTAAAGTCTTGCATTTCATTAAGCGCGTTATAAATGGAATCAAAATTTGTTGCACCGCCATTAACAATCTTTTTTAATTTTGTTATCCCAATCTGTTTTGCATAAGAGTTAAGATACTCTTGCCACCCGTCAACACACGAAACAATAATCTCATCAATATCAGGTGATTGTTGAAACTTTTCAAGCGTATAAGCAATCAAGGGTTTACCGCATATATCCAAAAACTGTTTTGGCGTAGACGACCCCACGCGCGCGCCGA
>USTX01000143.1 GCA_900557655.1 uncultured Eubacteriales bacterium | reverse complement strand
ATGATGTAGATGATGTTGCGCCTGTTGATGATGTTGAATTGTTGTTGCTGCAGGCTGCCAGCGATACTACTGTGCTTGCCGCAAGAATACCTGCGAGTATCTTCTTTGCTTTCATGTGGTAATTTCCTTTCTGGTCGGACAGTGCTTAATCACTTATCCTTGATCGGTAATTTAGCTTATATTTATTAAGCTGATTTAGTTCGCTTAATTCACTTACGATTATACACCGTTTTAGCTAAAAGTCAATAAGCGTATAGGAAATTCAGCTAAAACGCATAAAATGTATTTGTGCTTTATGTGCATACAATACAAATATGCTATTAACTTAGCTTTGTTACACAGTATAGTTAAGCAAGTGTCTGTGTAAAATATTTTCACTGTTACAAAGGTGTTTAGCTAATTTCAGCTTAAATTAAGTTACATCCAATTCACATTGTTTTAATCCGGTTGTTAATAGGATAACTCGAAATAAAACAGGTATACATTTAATGTGGACAATTCAAAAGAAAGTTGCGGGTGTGGGGGAAGTGTGGTATAATGACCGTAAGAAAATAGGATAAAAATCGGCAAGGGGGATTTTATGGCAGAAAATAATGGCGTAAAGCGTCCAGTTGGTAGGCCACGCAAAAATACGCAAGTGGTTGAGGCTGCTGTAACTGAAAAACGTAAAGTGGGCAGGCCAGCAACCAAGAAAAATGAGGCTGCTGTTAAGACAGAGGTGCAAAAGCGCCCAGTTGGCAGGCCAAGAAAGGTTGTAAGCCAGCCTGAGGCAGCGCAGAACACCATGCAAAATGCGGTTGTTTCGCAAGAAATTATGGTTCGTCCAGTTGGCGCGATGGTGCCTAAAAACGAGCAAATTCAAGAGCAACCAAAAGCGAATAAAAAGAAAGAGAATGTTGTTGTTAACGTTCGCAACTCACTGTTTATGCTTGGCGTGCTTGAGATTATGTTAATTGTTGCGTACTTTTTAACGTACACTATCATTTCGATTGTGTCACTTGTTAACAATGGGGCGCCAAACTGGGTTTATACCGCGATGCGGGCATGCGCATTGATGTTTTTGTTAGTTGCGGGGCTTATCAACGTTGCAACGCTTAGAAAAAACTTTAAAGCAGAGAAGTTTTCTAAATTTACGGCTGGCGAGATTATAGCAGAACTTGCTTTCACGGTAACTGGTATTATTGGATTTAGCTCATATTTCGTGCTTTTGGCAGCCGCTCCGCTTTTGATTGCGGCCGCAATTGAGCTTTGGGTTTCAGCCTACGCAAACAAAAAATAATTAATTAAGGCACTTTGGGTGCCTTTTTTTGTTGTTAAAATCGCGAAATTACGATATAATTGTATTATGGAAAAAATGTATGATTGCATCGTTTGTGGCGGTGGGCCGGCGGGGATAACGGCGGCAATATATTTAAAGCGAGCTGGCAAAACGGTGGCGCTTTTTGAAAGCGAGATGTTTGGCGGGCAAGTAGCGATAACTCCGCGGATTGAAAACTATCCGGGGGTTGGCGCAGTGGCGGGGGCTGACCTTGCGCTTTCGATGCTTGATGACCTTAATCGGTCAGGCGCCGAGGTAATAAATGAGCGGATTGTTTCGCTTGACCTTAACGGAGATAAAAAAATTGTTAAAACCCAATCGGGCGAGTTTTTTGCGCGCACGATTATTCTTGCGATGGGTGTGCGGGCGCGTCAAATTAATGCCGAGCTTGAAAAAAAGTTTCTTGGGCGCGGGGTAAGCTATTGCGCGACGTGCGATGGGGCACTGTTTAAAGGCAAATCTGTTGCAATTATTGGCGGTGGGAAAAGTGCGTTTGCGGAGGCGGAGTATCTTTCGGGGCTAACTAAATCGGTCTACCTCATTCATCGTACGGACAAGTTTAGGGTAGGCGAAAGTGAGGTTAAGTCGGTTATGGCGCGCGGGGTTAAAATTTTGCCGTGGCGAGTCCTTGCTGACCTAGCGGGAGAAGGGCGCCTTGAAAAAGTTGTGCTTACGGACACGCAAACGGGTGAAAAGGAGACGCTTAGCGTTGACGGGCTGTTTATTTCGGTTGGGCGTGTGCCTAACAGCGAACTTGTTGTGGGGCAGGTAAAAACGGACGAGCATGGGTTTGTTGAGTCTGCCGATTTAACAACTAATATATCGGGTGTTTATGTTGCGG
>USTX01000142.1 GCA_900557655.1 uncultured Eubacteriales bacterium | reverse complement strand
GGCTGTTTGGCGCCAAACAAAATTGATATGACGCCCGATCCCGAACAAAACTCAACAGCCCGCGCGCCCGCATCACACTTAATAAAGTTGGCAAGGTAAACCGCGTCATTAGTAAACCCGTACCCCTTTTTCTTTTGTAAACAAAACAGACCTTCATATTGAAGGTCACAAAGATACTCATCGTCTTTAACGTCAGCCACGCCTTTGGTTTTTATATCCGTGGCAACGCATACCGCGGCTCTTGTTTTGCGATAAACTTTTTTGTTGTTTTCGTTTGCCATAAAATCAGCCTGTCGCTTGCGCTTATTGCTGAACTGGCGCGCCTACTGGGCAAACGCTTGCGCACATCCCACAAGACACACATTTTGCGGGGTCGATAACATACTTGCCATCAACAAAGCTGATTGCACCAACCGGACACATAGGCTCACATCCCCCACATTTAATACATTTATCAGTTATTTTATATGCCATAATTATTCTCCTTTTTTATTAAATTTGATTTGATTAAGCGGAAATTCTTCAACAACTATCGACCCATCATTGCCCGCCAACTTAACGCTTACAAGTTCACGTAAGATGTCAAGATACACAACCGTGCCCTTGCCCTTTGGCGACGTCACCTCGCTGCCGACTTTTGGCATCCGCTTTAACACCTCTTCATAGGTCTTGTTTTCATAGCCAAGGCAACACATCAATCGCCCGCACAGTCCATTTATCTTGGTTGGCGACAACGAGATGCCCTGATTTTTCGCCATCTTTACCGTTACATGCTCAAAGTCGTTTAAAAATCTTTTGCAGCAGCATGGTTGACCACACGGCCCCAAGCCGCCCTTATTTTTTACCTCATCACGCTGGCCAATCTGCTTTAATTCTATCCTTACCTTAAACGTCGCCGCAAGGTCTTTCAAAAGTTCACGAAAATCAACTCTGTCATCCGCGGTAAACTCTACAATAAGTTTTGACCCATCAAACGTCCAGTGCGCGTCGCTTACTTTCATATTCAGCCTCAATTTGGCCACCTTGTCTTTAATCGTTTTTATGGTTGGCAGGCGCTTGACGTCAAGTTTTTTGCGCTTTTCTTCATCCTTTTGGGTGGCCAGCCTTAAAACAGGTTTGATTTCAAGCCCAAACTTTTTCTCATCAATCTCGCGCTCAGCAAAGTCCACAATACCAAACTGACTGCCCGCGCCCGTTTCAACGATAACGTGGTCTCCCTTTTTAAGCGCCAAACCATTAGGTGAAAAATAAAACACCTTGCCCGTTTCATTAAATTTTATGCCAACTATTTTCTGCACGATACTTTCACCTCTACCATTTTTAAGATATATTCATCTAAAACCGCCTGCGCATTCGCATAAAAGGCCAAATCTTTTTTAGCCCCAAGCGCCAGATCAACAATGCGCGTAAGGCTTGCATAGTTAAACCCGCCCGAAACTCGTTCAAGTTCGCCCAAAACGTGACGGTTAAAAACCCCACCTTTGTTGCCCGAAATTATCATAAGCAGGTCACGCGCAAGCGCCACACTTAAATCAAAAAACTCAACTAAATCCATTTTTGAAACGTTGATTTTTGATAGATACGTTAAAATCTCGCGGCTTGAATTCAGCGAAAAGCTTTCAACACACAGGTTAAAAAGTTCGCTGAAATCACTTTCGCCCGCAAGCTCTTTCGCGCGCGTAAGGTTGCCCCCAGCGCAACTTGCAACCAGCGCCGCCAAATCGTCAGCCACGCCCTCGTCACGCAGGATACTTTCAATCTGCGCCTCGGTAAGCACAGGCACTTCAATCTTGTTAACGCGCGACAAAATTGTTGGCAAAAGCGCCTTCTCGTTGCTTGCGCCCAATATGATAATCGCGTGGGCTGGCGGCTCTTCAATCGTTTTTAGCAACTTGTTTTGCGCGTCGGCCGTCATTGCGCTTGCGTCAAGAATTAGTATCACCTTTTTGTCGCCTTCAAGCGGCGTTGAAAATACGTCACTTGCGATAAACGCCACGTCTTCAACCTTTAAATTCTTGTCGCCCTCAACGAAAACAAAGTCAGGGTGCGTCCCACTTTTAACCTTAACGTTATCATTTAAAATAAGTTCCACTACCGACAAACACAGCTGTTTAAGCACCAATTTGTCTGGGCTTAAAAAAAGATAGGCATGCCTAAGGGTTGATGAAAACGGCGTGGTTATTTTTCCAGAAATACCT
>USTX01000141.1 GCA_900557655.1 uncultured Eubacteriales bacterium | reverse complement strand
ACAATATTTTAATCGCAACCACACTCCCCTGCCCATACCACGCCACAAAGAATATTAATATTTAATTTTATTATTTATATTAATCAAATTATTTTAAAGCCCTAAATTTTTATTTTGCTCAGTTAAAAAAGTGTATCAATTGCGATACACTTTTTATAATTTTTTCTTTTAAATTAATAAATTTTTACTTTTAAATAGGGCTTTTTATTTTAATAATTTACAGTATTAAATTCTTTTACAAATTAATAATTAGCCGTATTAAATTCTTTTACAAATTAACAATTATTATTTTTACCCTAATTTTTAGGTTTATTTTTCGAGCCTTTTGGGCGACCACGACGTTTTGGAGCACTTTCACCTTGTGCGTTTACATTAGCATTGTTGGCAGCGTTTTTGTCAATATTATTATGAGATTTTATAGGCTTTTTGGCTGTCTTTTTTTCCGCTACTGCACTATCAGCCGTGCTTTTTTCGTTTTCTGTTCCCGCTTTGGCTGCTGCTGTGTTCTTGGTTTTTTTGACATCAACTTTGTCAGTTTCGTCAATGGCAATATTCGAATTAAAGTTCTTTTTTCTTGCCTTGGCGGCAGCGATAAGCGAATTAACGTCAGCAAGTGCGCGGTCAAGGTCTTCTTTATTTGTCACGGTTATAACCTGTGGCTTACTGCCCTCCCCGTTATTTTCAGTCGTGCCAATATTTTCGGCTGTGCCTGCATCTGTTTTGCTAACTTCTGCGGGGCTGGTTGCTTTTTCGCTGTTTTTCTTGTCTATAACCGCGCAAACTTCCTTAGCTGTCGCGCCAGCGATAATCATATTAACCTCATCGCTGTAAATGGTCTCTTTTTCAAGCAACACTTCAACCATAGTTTCAAGTACTGCCCTGTTTTTGCTTAGAATCTCTTCAGCGCGGTTAGAACACTCGGTCATAATTTTGCGAACTTCGGCATCAATAATTGCGGCCTCTGTTTCGCTGTAATTTACGCGCTCTTGATAGTCTCGCCCCAAAAACAATGAGGTTGTTGAGCTTAAACATACATTACCAACGGCGTCGCTCATACCCCACGCGCAAACCATTTTTCGCGCAATTTCAGTGGCACGTTCTATGTCATTTGACGCGCCCGTTGTAAAGTCATCAAGGAATAATCTTTCGGCCGTACGCCCGCCAAGATACATAGTGATCGTATCCATAAGTTTATTTCGGCTCATGTACTCGTCATCAGTTTCAGGCCTGCTAAGCGTGTATCCGCCCGCCCCGCCGCGAGGCACAATCGACACCTCGTGAACAGGATTGCTATTCTTAACAAGGCGCTCAATAATTGCGTGACCACTTTCGTGAACCGCCGTAATTTTTCGGTCTTTCTCGCTGACAATGCGGCTCTTTTTCTGTGGCCCCATCGTTACTTTAACGATACCATTATTAATGTCTTGCATAGTAATTTGCTTGCGGTTTTCGCGCGCAGCAAGAATTGCAGACTCATTTAAAAGGTTTTCAAGGTCAGCGCCTGTAAAACCACTTGTGATGCGCGCAACAACTTTAAGGTCAACGTCACCAGCCAGCGGTTTATTTTTAGAGTGTACCTTTAAAATCTCCTCACGGCCGCGAACGTCTGGTGCGTGAACATAAATCTGTCGGTCAAACCTGCCCGGACGCATAAGCGCTGGATCCAAGATATCGGCACGGTTGGTGGCCGCCATAACGATAATGCCCTCGTTTTCTTCAAAACCGTCCATCTCAACCAAAAGCTGGTTAAGGGTCTGCTCACGCTCGTCATTTCCGCCGCCCATTCCGGCACCACGCTGACGCCCAATCGCATCAATTTCATCGATAAAGATAATGCAAGGTTTTGCGCGTTTTGCATTCTCAAAAAGGTCACGCACGCGGCTTGCGCCAACGCCCACAAAAAGCTCCATAAAATCAGAGCCGCTTATGCTAAAAAATGGCACTTCGGCCTCGCCCGCAATCGCCTTTGCAAGCAAGGTTTTACCCGTGCCCGGCTGCCCCACAAGCAACACGCCCTTAGGGATGCGCGCGCCAATGTCGGTGTATTTTTTAGGGTTTCTTAAAAACTCAATAATCTCTTGAAGTTCTTCTTTTTCTTCATCAACGCCCGCAACATTTTCAAACTTAGTGTTTGACGGAATGATACGCGCACGATTTTTAACAAAGTCAAAACTTTTGTTGTTAATCGAGCCCATCTTTTTAAAGACGATATAGATCAAAACG
>USTX01000140.1 GCA_900557655.1 uncultured Eubacteriales bacterium | reverse complement strand
TAGCCAAATCATAAGCGTCCAATACACATTCCAGCAAACGCTGTCTAATTGTTTTTATTATTTTTCGCTTTTAGACGCAGCATCGGGTTCGGCATAAATTTCAGCCGCTTGTTCGTTTGCACATTTTTCACTTTCGCGAAGTTTTTTAATCGCAATTGCGTGTTTAAGCTTTAAAACAGCAAACAAAATAAAGATAAACGCAATCCACGCCCAAAGCAATGTTGTCGCCGTCTCTTTTGCTAAAATCGCCATCACGCTAGCCGCCGCTGCAAACACAAAATATAACACTGTGTAAGTTATAAAATACGGCCTCATTTTAAGATATTTTCCGCGTTTTGTTTCAACCAGTAATAAAACAGCTGATGTTATCATAGCCGCACCAATAATCAGTGTTGGAATTCCAAAATAAATAAACAAAAGCAACCCAAGCGTATAACCAAGCGCATCACTTGCACTCCCCGTTCCACTCGCAGCGCTTATCATTGTAATAAGAAAATATCCGCCAACTATAATACAAGCAACCCCAACTATAAGCTCAAAAATACTTAAAACTCTTGCCCCCTTTACATTCTTTCCCATAATAACCTCCTTTTTATTTTTAATTTTTATTTTATTAAACCCTCCAGCTAATTTGACCCCTGTCAATAATATATGTCATCTTTGACAGTTTATCAAAATCGTGCTTAGCAGTAAACATAATTATCGTCTTTTTCCCGCTGTAACTTTCAAAAAGCTCATAAAGCCGACGCTTTTCATTCTCGTCAAGCGTATTTGGATATTCATAGATAGCAACGCACGAACTTTCAACCAAAAACGCACGCACAATGTTTAGCAGATACATTTCAAATTCATCAAACCCCGCCTCGTAAACATTGGTGTCAATCCCACGTGAAAGCGATTGAATCTTGTCAAACAGTCCCACCTTTTTAAGCATTTTCGTTATTTTTGACTTGTTTTTACTCATCAGTTCAAGGTTGGTTTTAATGCTTGTGTTTAAAAATTGTGGCTTGCTTGTAAGGTAATACATCTGTTTTCTAAATGACTTTTTGTTATACGCAAAAATGTCAACCCCATCAATCAAAATCACGCCACTTTGAGGCTTAATCTTTTTGGTTAACAAGAAAAACAGTAAGCGCTTACCTGACCGTTTTGCGCCTTTAACTAAATTAAATTCGTTGTATTTAAAACTAAGGTCAGCGTCACGAATTTCGCCAAAATACGGCGATGATTTATTGTCACACTTATAAGACACGTTAACAACGCTAAGGTCTTGTGAATCGCTGTAATCGCGGATTTTGCCAAACGCCGCAAGGTCCTCCGTGCTCATTGAAAGAATGGCGTCAATACGCTTGGTTGAAACGTCCACCTTTTCAACTTCAAGCCCGATATTAATTAGGTTAACGATAAGCTCAGTACACGTAAGAAGATACGGCGTCACAACCAAATAGGTTTCAAGCGAAATGGTTTGCCCCGTCAAAAGCCAGATAAGAAAACACGTGATAAAAAAGATGACTGTGCGATAGAACGCAAAGTTCCAGTTATCCCGTAGGTCAGACACATCTAGGCGCTTTTTATATGCCGAAATTGTGTTTTCAACCCGCGCGTTGTATTGCTGTTTATAAATATCTTTCGCTTCAAGTTCACTAATTAAACTATGGCTGGTGTACACGTCGTTCATATTTTCATACAAACTGTCTTTTGATTCTTGAAAACGCTTGTGTTCTTTGCCATAGCGCTTGTTTAGATACCCCAATATAAAATAATCCGCAACGCCTAAAACCAAAAGCAAAAGCGCAACCCAAACGTTATAGGTTAAAATGATAACAAACGTAATGCCCAATTGCACGGCCTTTGATAGTTGCGTTGCAATCGTGTCTGTAAACGAGGCAAGCGCGTCCGCGTCACTGTTAACGCCGTTTAAAATCTTTTCACGCCCCACGCCGCGAAGACTATCCGTAGTGGCGTCGGTCACCTTGTCAAATATCTTGTTTTGAACCTTGCGATAGTTATCAGCAAAAAGCTGCCCCTGCCCCTTATAGTTAACGCTCCAAATCATCTGCCTTAAAATGTGCAGACCCGCCTCAACGCCAAGCCAGATTATCGCCTGTTTAAAGTCGCCCACTGTTAGGCTTACTATCGCCTTAGCCGCAAAAATGGCAGCAACTGGCACCGTTACATACGCAATAATGGCCGGAAAAAGCTGAAAAAAAAAAAGCCAAAAAG
>USTX01000139.1 GCA_900557655.1 uncultured Eubacteriales bacterium | reverse complement strand
AAACAGCCATTCTGGCACCTTATCTACCTTGCCCGTACGCTTGTTATAAAACAAACGATAAATAATAAGGTCGCGAATATTTTCTTCGGTTACATAAATTTCCATCATGTCCTCTTTAAATTAGTTTGCGTTGATTGGATTAATTAATACTAGAAATCATCTAAACAATTTTATTGATTTCTTCGATAAGCGAAACAAGTTCAGGAAAGGTATTGTATCCGCTTTCGGTTGAAAAATGCCCCGCCGCCTCAATCTTGTGCGGCTTAGCGCCCGTTACCTCAACAAACTTATCAAACACTGCGTCGGCGATAACAGGGTCATTAGTTGACGTTATCGCGTGATAGAATTTAACGTATTTTTCGGTTTTAGCAAGGATTTCATTTTTGCAAATAAAACTTTTAGTAAGCTTATCTTCGGCCGCGCCAAGCATAGTGTTAAACGGACTAACGGCGATGATACCATTGATATTTACGTGGTTTTTGGCGATAAATTTGCCAACAAACGCACAAGCACTGTCATGCGCGATGATGGTGGTTTGCTTGTTTATCTGCCCAATTCTCACGTACGAATTAAGAACCCTCTCCCACGCCTTATAGTTTGAAAAATCACCATTTGGCATAAACGGGACAACAACGTTAAACCCGCGACTAATTAATTCAACTCTAACCGAGTTATACCAGTTATCAAACGGCGTGTCGCCCGCCCCCGCAATAATAAAATAGTTTTTCATACTCCTCTCCTAATCAAAATATTCAAGTTGCATTGCTTTTCTAACTTTGGCCACCGTACGCCTTGCCACCTCGCGCGCGTGAAGCGACCCTTTTTTAAAGACATCAAGCACCTCGTCAAAATTCTTTTCATATTCTTTTCGTTTCTCGCGAATAGGCGCCAAAAACTCTTGCATAACGTCGTTTAAATACCTTTTGCAAACAACATCGCCAAGCCCACCGCGTTCATAGTGCGCCTTCATCTCGGCGATTTTTTCGCGGTCAGTGCCAAACGCTTCAAGGTATTTAAACACTGGGTTGTTTTTGGTGTCGCCTTTATCTTCAACGCGAATATGGTTAGGGTCGGTGTACATACTCATAACCTTTTGCCTTATCGCCTCGGGCTCGTCCGCCAGATAAATGCAGTTGCCAAGCGACTTGCTCATTTTGGCGTTTCCGTCAGTACCAACAAGGCGGCGCTCACTTTTGTTTTTACTTAAAATAGCCTTAGGCTCAACCAAAACGTCGCCATAGATTTTGTTAAATGACCTAACAATTTCGCGACACTGCTCTAAAAGTGGCTCTTGGTCTTCTCCGCAAGGCACAACCTCGGCCTCATAAGCCGTGATGTCGCTTGCTTGGCTTATTGGATATGTCAAAAACCCAACTGGCACACTTTGGTTAAAACCGCGCTCTTTGATTTCACTTTTTACGGTTGGATTGCGTTCAAGGCGCGAAAGAGTAACCAGATTTTGGTAATACATAGTAAGCTCCGCCAGTTCTGGCACCTGCGACTGAACAAACAGCGTACACTTATTTGGGTCAAGCCCAACGGCCAAAAAGTCAAGCATAAGTTCTTTTACGCTTGCTTTGATTTTTTCGGGGTTGTCAGCGTTATCAGTAAGCGCCTGTGTGTCTGCAATAAACACAAAACACTCATACTTTTCACTGTCAACAAGTTCTTTAAGGTTTTTAAGCGCACCTATGAAGTGTCCAACATGAAGTTGCCCCGTTGGGCGCAAACCCGTAACTAATCGTATCTTTTTCATTATATGCCTCATTTTAAATTTCGCTTTTTTATATCTTTTGTTTTTTAATCTTTTTTGGGCGGTTTTCGTATGGAACGAACCACTCGTTGATATTTATATACTTTTTGCCAAGTTTCTTGCGCGTTTCAAGGTTAAGTTTGGCGATGAATTTAAGTTTGCTTTCTCTAAACTTATACCTGCGCATAACGATTGAAATAACGTCACTTAACCACATAATCAGGATAACAAACCCCAGCCCGCCACCGATAGAAACATCGATAACACCCTTAAACGCTGGCACGCTTACCACTATCAGCGCGATAATAAGTGACGATAAAACAAACCAGCCTTTCCCGCGGTTTTTCGCGTAAAAGTTGTGCGCCCCCATCCAGCCAAAAAGTATCGCAAGACACAGCAAAACGCCGTGCTTTATGTAGGCTGGCTCAATTCGCGCGGCCTTGTTGACCTCTTTATTTATCTTGCGACGCGCTAGATACAAATCAGCCCACTTATATATCTCCC
>USTX01000138.1 GCA_900557655.1 uncultured Eubacteriales bacterium | reverse complement strand
CGCAGGGGGCGGACGAGCTGGTTTTTCTCGACATCACCGCGAGCAGCGACGCGCGTGAAACCATGGTCGGCGAAATTTATGACGAGCACGACGATGAGACAATAACCGCGCCGCTTGTTGAACTTGACGAAAACCATTATAAGGTAGACGCCGAGATGGACCTTGAAGAGCTTTTTGAAGAACTTGGCATTGAGCACCTGCCTGAAACTGAGTATGCAACAGTGGGCGGTATGCTTTATGAAAAGTGCGAAAACATCCCGCGCGTTGGTGAAAAGGTTGAAATCAAGGCCATTGACGACATTCTTGATGAACACAATAATTACATTCAAAAAGTGGCCGATATGACCTTTACTATCACCAAGGTAGATGAACACCGAATAATTGAGGCCGACCTTGTTATCGTCCGCAGTGACATTCCCGAAGAAAATTAGCGTTAAACGCACAATTTGTAAACTTATTTAATTCTATTGTCTAGCATTTGCTAGGCAATTTTTGTGTTTACTCACTTTTTTACACATAACAGCAATAAAAAAATCAAAACTAAAAATTATATAATTATTAAATTAAATATAAAATTAATCATCAAATTTAGAAAAAATATATAAAAAGTATTTTCTTTTGGGCAAACTTGTGCTATAATGTGGTGTTTTATTTTAAGAGGTAAGAAAAATGGAAAATTCAAACATAAGAAATATTGCAATTATTGCGCACGTTGACCATGGCAAAACCAGCCTAGTGAACGAGCTGTTAAAGCAAGGTGGCGTGTTTCGTGAAAACCAAGACGTTGCTGACCGCGTTATGGACAGCAATGCGCTTGAACGTGAGCGCGGCATAACCATCCTTTCAAAGAACGCGTCTTTTATGTATAACGGCGTTAAAATCAACGTTGTAGACACTCCCGGCCACGCAGACTTTGGCGGCGAGGTTGAGCGTGTTTTAAAGATGGTTGACGGCGTTTTGTTGGTGGTTGACGCCTATGAAGGCACGATGCCCCAAACACGTTTTGTTTTAAGCAAGGCGCTTGAACTTAACCACAAAATCATCGTTGTTGTTAACAAGATTGACCGCAAAGATGCGCGCGTAAGCGAGGTTGTTGATGAAGTGTTAGAGCTTTTGATTGAGCTTGGTGCAAGTGACGAACAGCTTGATTGTCCGTTTGTGTTCGCCTCTGCGCGCCTTGGCATCGCAAGCCTTGATAAAGACACGCTTGGTACTGATATGCGCCCACTTATGGACACGATATTAAAGTATATCCCAGCGCCAAAAGGTGACGAGAACGCGCCATTCTCTATGCTTGTTTCAAGTTGTGAGCAAAATGACTATCTTGGAAAACTTGCGGTTGGCAAGGTTGAAAGCGGAAAGGTTAAGGTTAATGACACTGTCGCCCTTGTTAACTTTCACGATGCTGATAAGTTAAAAACCTTTAAAATCAGCAACATTTTTGCGTTCGAAGGCTTAAAGCGCGTACCTATCACCGACGTTAAGGTGGGCGACATCATCTGTATCGCGGGCAGCAGCGACGTCACGATTGGCGACACTATTTGTGACAAAAACAACCCCGCCCCAATTCCGTTCGTAAAAATTAGCGAACCAAGCGTTGAGATGGAATTCAGCGTTAATAACTCGCCATTTGCGGGCACCGAGGGCAAGTTTTCAACCAGCCGCCATTTGCGCGACAGGCTTTTAAAAGAGGCCGTTAAAGACCTCAGTTTAAGGGTTATTGAAACCAATAACAGCGACACGTTTAAGGTTCGCGGCCGTGGTGAAATGCACATCTCGATTTTGGTTGAAAATATGCGTCGTGATGGATACGAGTTCCAAGTTAGTATGCCAAAAGTTTTGATGAAAGAAATTGACGGCGTTAAATGTGAGCCTATTGACAGGCTTGTGGTTGACGTGCCAGACACCTGTGTTGGGTCAATTATCAGCGCACTTGGCGAGCGCAAGGGCGACCTTGTTAGCATGAACAACCACGGGACGCGCACTAAACTTGAATTTAATATCCCTAGCCGCGGCTTGTTCGGCTATAAAAACCAGTTTTTGACTGACACCAAGGGCGAGGGCATCATGGCGAGCGTGTTCGACTCCTATGCGCCCTACAAGGGTGAACTGCCCCGGCGCAACACCGGCTCTCTGGTGGCCAGCGAGACCGGTGAGTCCATCACCTACGGTCTGTTCAACGCGCAGGAGCGCGGCGTGCTGTTCATCGGCGCGGGCGTGCCCGTGTATGCCGGCATGGTCGTCGGCGTGTCGCCGAAGCAGGAGGATATCACC
>USTX01000137.1 GCA_900557655.1 uncultured Eubacteriales bacterium | reverse complement strand
GATGCCGTCAAGTCGCGCGAAGTCGTCAGGCGTTGCGGCCATAATCGCGTCCATAGATTTAAAATGCTTATATATAAGATTAAGGCGCGTTTTGCCCACTCCGTCAAGGCTTTCAAGGACGCTTTTATAGCCCTTGCTTCTAACAAGACGGTGAAAAGTGACCGCAAATCGGTGCGACTCGTCACGCACTCTTATCAAAAGGCGAAGCCCCGGATTGTCTTTTGGGAGGCAGATTGGCGTGCTTGACTCGGTGGTATAAATTTCTTCGTCGCGCTTAGCCAGGCTGACCATAGGAATATCAAACCCGATTTCGTTCATCATCTTTTTGGCCGCGTGCAACTGGCCAAGACCGCCGTCGATAAGTATCAAATCGGGGCGACGGCTGAGGTTTTTGTCGCCATTTTTAAGGCTGGTTAGGCGCCTTGTAAGCGTTTCGGCCATACACGCAAAGTCGTTTGGCCCTTCCACCCCGCGAATTTTAAAGCGGCGGTATTCTTTTTTCGCGCTCTCGCCGTTTTCAAACACGACCATACTAGACACATTGTTGGTACCGCTGATGTTTGAAATATCAAAACCCTCAATTCGATAAACGCTTTTAACGCCAAGGATACGACACAATTCTTGCTGGCTTTCTTGCGTCAATTTTTCATGGCGAATTATGCGGTCTTGCGAGTTGGTTGCGTATTCGGTAGCATTTCTAATCGCGTTTTGACAAAGTTGCACCTTAACCCCGCGCTCGGGTATGGTGACCTTGATATTCGTGTTAAACTTTTCATCAAGAAAAGCTTTAACAAGTGTCGCCGTGTCAACGTCAAGTTGAATGCAAACCACCTCTTTTGGCACCACATTTTGGGTTAGGTAATAGTTGCAGATAAACGAACTTAGCGCCCCCGCCTCGGTGTCAAACGCAAGCGTACTTGGAAAGTTGACTTGCCCAACATTTTTGCCATTTCGTATCATCATAACGTTAAACGCACTCATTTCATCAAGGCTTGAAAAACCAAACACGTCAACCGATTTCGTGCCGATAAGGTCGGTAATTATCTGCGCGTCAAGCTTGTCTATCGTGGCCAGTTGCGTTTTTATTTCAATGGCCTGCTCAAACTTCATCTCGTCAGCAAGTTTGGCCATTTTCTCTTTCAAAAGGCGCTTGATAGTGGCAGTTTTGCCATTTAAAAAGTCTTCAACCTCGTCAATAATATGGTTGTATTCCTCTTCGCTTACTCGCCCAACGCAGGGCGCAACGCAATTGCCCGTCTCGCCATGAACGCAAGGCCGTTTAAGGCTAGTGCGCGAAAAATCGGTATTGCACCACCTTACGCGAAAGGCCGACTTGATACACGCAACAATCTCGCTTATGTTCATACCTGTAACAAAGGGCCCAAACAAACCCTTGCTTGATTTTGGACGTCTTACCACCTGAACGCGCGGAAATTTCTCGTCGCGATTGATATAGATGTACGGAAATGACTTGTCATCTTTAAGCAATATGTTATATTTGGGCATATGCCTTTTGATAAGCGTGTTTTCAAGGTTAAACGCGTCAAGTTCGCTGTCGGTCAAGATATAGTCAAAATCAAAAACCGAGCTGGCCATAATCTGCGTTTTAAGGTTTTTTGGCGAGTTGTCAAAATAACTTTTAACGCGATTTCTAAGGCGCTTGGCCTTGCCTACATAGATAATCTCGCCCTGCGCGTTTTTCATAAGATAAACGCCCGATGAAAGTGGTAAACTTTTTACTTTGTCTCTAAGCGCTTTTATATTTTCACTGCGCACAAAATGGTCAACATCCTCACTTTTTTCATCTCGTAAGTCGTTTAATTTTTCGCCTTGCCCGCCATTTTCCCTTTCGTTGTCTTTGTCAAGCCCCACGTCACCAGCATAACCGCCACCCGTTTTGCTTATGTTCGCATCCACCACACTGTCTTCATTTAAAGCGTCCGTTGTGTCTCTTACATCCGTTTTGTTGCCACGCGAAAAGACCGCAAAGTCCTTGCGGTTTTCAAACTCTGTTTTGCGTTTGCGCCACTTGTCGTCTGGCGTACTTGTCCCAATCAATCCATTTTTCATACCCTAATTATACCCAAAACCCGCCACCTTTACAAGCATAATAAAAAACAATTTTAACTCATCGCAATCGGCTGAGATTAAAATCAATCTACTAATTGTCATTGCGAGGAGGCAATGCCAACGTGGCAACGATAACCTATACAACAACTTTCTACCTTAGTCACGCATGAAAACCGCGAATTTGTGATGAATAAAAAAGAAAAGGCG
>USTX01000136.1 GCA_900557655.1 uncultured Eubacteriales bacterium | reverse complement strand
CCGAAAAAGAAAAAGCCGGTAAAAGACTTGGAGATTTGCCCTGAAGAAGCTGCCGTGGTGAAAGAGATTTTTGAGCGGTTTAGCTTTAGGTCGCTTTTAAAAAGACCAGAGCTGTTTCGCGCGGGGGGTATCCCTGAAAGCGATTTGATTGAAAGTGACAGCAAAAACCTCGTTAAAATTGACACTGTTGAGTTTAACAGCATTGACAAACTGAATGAAATCTTGCAAGAAAACAAGGGGAAGCCTATTGCGATTTTTGAAGACGAGAATGGGCAGGTGCACCTTTCGTTTGGCGAGGTTGAATATATTAGCAGGGCGATGGCCAGCCTTATTGATGCGGGCGTATCAGCAGGTGAGGTGTATTGCGCGCTGCGTGACGTTTTAGAGAATGACGAAACGCTTAAAATCTTTTATGACACAAAGTATATGCTGCACCGATTTGACGAGGTGGGCGTAAGCTGTTCTCGTAACATTTTTGACGTGGCGGTGGCGGCTAACGTTAGTTTTGGCGTTGTTATTAAGTCGGTTGACGACATTTGTGAACTTTTTAAGCTTGACAAAGAAACAATTGCGGCGGGACTTGTTTATGCGCAGCGTGAGGCGGCCGAAAAGGTTGAAAAAACGGGCACAACTAAGTGCGTCTATGAGATTGAATTTCCGCTTATATTTACGCTTTTTGCGATGGAAAAGCGCGGGTTTAAGGTAGACAGAACGAGGCTTGATGAATTAACGCAAGAATACGCTAAGCGCATAGATAGTTTGCAGGCACAGATTTATCGCGAGGTTGGGCATGAGTTTAACATCAACTCGCCTAAGCAACTTTCGGCGGTTTTGTTTGACGAACTTAACTTGCCAAAGGCCAATAAAAAGGCCAGCACCAGTGCTGAAATCTTAGAGAAATTGGGCGACTTGCACCCTGTTGTTCCGATTATTTTAGAGTATCGCAAGGCCAGCAAGTTTTATGGCACCTATCTTGCGGGGATGATTGAGCACATTGACCCAGACGGGTTTGTTAGAACGCGATTTAATCAAACCCTTACGGCTACGGGGCGCCTTTCGTCAAGCGAGCCGAACCTTCAAAACCTGCCAATTCGCAGCGATGAGGGGCGGGCGATACGCTCGATATTTACGGCGTCAGGTGAAGGCCGCATTTTAATTGATGTTGACTATTCACAGATTGAGTTAAGGGTTTTGGCGCATTTTTCGGGCGATGATGGTTATATTTTGGCCTTTTCAAACAATGAGGATATTCACACGCGTACCGCGAGCGAGGTGTTTGGACTGCCGCTTATTACGCCGCAGATGAGGCGGGTGGCAAAGGTTGTTAACTTTGGCGTGGTTTATGGGATGAGCGAGTTTGGCCTTTCGCAAGACCTTGGCATTCGCACCAAAGACGCGCGTGAATATATCGAAAAATTCTATAACTCGCACCCAAAGATAGATAAGTTTATGAGCAGCGAGATTTCAAAATGTAAAGAGCGTGGTTACAGTGAAACGCTTTTTGGACGCAGGCGCGCAATCCCTGACATTAACGCTAGTAATTTTATGGTGCGTTCGCGGGCAGAGCGTACGGCGCAGAATATGGCCATTCAAGGCACGGCTAGCGAGATTATAAAAGTTGCGATGAATAACGTTGAAAAAGAGATAGAAAAGGCGGGGCTAGACGCTAAACTTATTATGCAAGTGCACGATGAGTTGGTAATTGACTGTGCTAAAAAGGACGCGGCGAAAGTTAAGGCGCTGGTTGAATATGAGATGGACAACGCGGTTAAACTTCGCGTTCCTCTTGAAGTTGACGCAAGCGAGGCGTTTAGATGGGGCGACGCGCATTAAGGTTTATTTTTTAAATAGGCGAATGAGGTCGCGTATGTACTCGTCAGGCGGTAATTCTTGATTGATAATGGGCTGATTGTCGCCGTCGTTGATGATAGGGGGCAAAAACACAACGCACCCAACGCGGGCGGTGTTTGGGTAGATTTTTGTGCGAAAGCAGATGGCGTCGGCGTAACCATTTTTATACACCAAAAGAGTTACCTCGCCCCAAGTCTGCGGCGCGCTTACATTAAAATTTGGATTGACGATAACAGGCAAAACGATGTTTTCGGTCAGTCCTTTTTTGTTAGTTTGATAATATTTTCGCGTTTCAATGACGCACACCGTGGCATTGTCAATGGGGGTCAAGGTGTTGGTTTCAAGGACAGAAACAACGAGTTTCCCTGTCTGTGTTGTGGCGGCGGTGGTGGTGGCTTTTGGCAAGTTTTTAAAAACTAAAACGCTTTC
>USTX01000135.1 GCA_900557655.1 uncultured Eubacteriales bacterium | reverse complement strand
TGTTCGGCCGAATCTCACGGCCATATTTTTTTATCTAATTTTGGCTATTTAATTATTTTTTTGAACAACTAATTTTTTAGGCTTTTTATTTCACGTTCGGTATCGCGTTTGGCGTCTTTAAGTTTGATGGCGTCCTTTTTGTCATACTCCATTTTACCACGACACAGCGCGATTTCAACTTTAACAAATTGCCCGCGAAGTTCCGCCTTTAAAGGGATAAGCGCATATCCTTTAATCTTTATTTTTCGCTCAATCTTATTTATTTCGGCGCGATTTAAAAGCAGTTTTCGCGTGCGCTTTGGGTCTGGCGCAAGCACGCTGGTTTTGTCATACGTCGAAATATTTGCATTAATTAAAAACACCTCGCCGTTTCTAACCAAACAATAACTGTCTTTTAAATGAAACTTGCCTGCCCTTGCCGATTTAACCTCGCTGCCCTCTAACACAATTCCCGCAACAAACTTGTCTTCGATAAAATAGTCATGAAAGGCCTTGCGGTTTTTTTCAAAAATTTTTTCAGCCATTTCTTTCCCCTTTATAACTGCATTTTAACACAATTTTGCCAGTTTTTCAATACTTTTTTCAATTAATTAGGTCTATTTTGCAGTTTCTTTACGTCCGCGCCCTCTTCCTGCCTTACTTTTCGTATGTTTTTCGCAGTTTTCATTGTTTTCGCCGCGCTTTCCATTTTTATTTTCATTGCTAGCATCATTTACGCGCACACCATTTCCTAAAAAGCGTGTAATGTCGCCATTACCAGCGCACACAGCGTTATCGTCCGCCAGCGCAAAATCAATGTGCCTCGTCACAACATCAACTTGAATAAGCCTTACGCGCACCTTATCACCAATCTTAAATATATTGCGTTTGCCCGCAAGCGCCATATGCTTCTCGTCATAAATATAACTATCGGCAGGCAGATACTCGCGATACACCAGCCCCTCAACCGTGTTTTCAAGCTCAACAAATATGCCCGACTCGGTCACGCCGCTGATTTTCGCGTCATAGATTTCGCCGATTTTGTCAGCCATAAATTCGGCCTTCTTTTGGTCGTCAACCGTGCGCTCGGCCTCATCCGCGTTGCGCTCGGTAAGGCTGCTCTGTTCACTAGCCTCCGCCACCGTGTCCCAAAGCGCGTCAATTTTAGCGTCACTTAGTTGCCCCGCAAGATAATAACTTATGATGCGGTGAATGGTAAGGTCAGGATACCTTCGTATCGGCGACGTAAAGTGGCAATAGTCTTTAAGTGCAAGGCCAAAATGCCCAAGATTTTTCTCATAATACACGGCTTTTTGCATACTTCTAAGCATCACCTTTGAAAGCGCATCGTGAAAAGGCTCATCTTGGGTTTCAATCAAAAGTTTTTGAAAATCTTTCGGCTTGACGTTTTCAGGATCGTTTTCAAATTTAAGCCCAAGCCCCCACGCGAACTCACAAAACGCCTTTAATTTTTCGGGCGTAGGCGACTCATGCACACGATACACAAACGGAAGTTTCATCTTGTTAAACGTCTTCGCCACCATCTCGTTAGCAAGAACCATAAACTGTTCGATAAGTCTATCGCTGTCATTGCGCGGCTTTTTACGGATATTAATCGTTTTACCATTTTCGTCAACATCAATCTGCGTCTCAGGCAAGTCAAAGTCAATATTGCCCGCAAGATTTCTGCGTTTTATAAGCATTTTTGACACTTTTCGCATATTTTCAAGCATTGGTACAACGATTTTGCACTTTTCGCGCTCAACCTTATCGCCCGCAAAAATCTTGGTTACTTGGTCATAGGTCATCCTAAATACCGACTTTATAATACCTTTGGTTATTTTAAAGCCCGTCACGTTCGCCTTATCATCAAGCGTCATCACGCACGACAGAGTAAGACGCTCAACATTAGGTTGAAGCGAACAGATAAAGTTAGACAAACTTTCAGGTAGCATTGGCAACACTAGATCAGGAAAATACACGCTAGTGCCGCGCTTAAAGGCCTCTTTGTCAATCTCGCCGCCCTCTTTTACGTAATGGCTGACGTCAGCAATATGTACGCTAAGCTCATACCCGCCCGCGATTTCTTTAAGCGAAATGGCGTCGTCAAAGTCTTTCGCATCTGCCCCGTCAATGGTAATAACAAGCTGATTTCGAAAGTCCGTGCGCCCCTTTAAGTCAGACGCAGTAATTTTGGCAACCGCTTTAGCCTCAGCAAGTACGCTTGCAGGAAACGTTTCATAAAGCCCATAGTTTCTTAAAATAGAAAGCGTCGCCACCTTAACGTCGCCTGCATCGCCTAA
>USTX01000134.1 GCA_900557655.1 uncultured Eubacteriales bacterium | reverse complement strand
TGAAGGTTTGCCTTGCGTTATTCACGTGGCCGCGCGCACAGTTGCAACCCACGCCCTTTCAATTTTTGGCGACCACAGCGACGTTTACGCTGTAAGACAAACGGGGTTTGGTATGATCGCCAGCCGCAATCCCCAAGAGGCGCAGGATATGGCGCTTGCCAGCCACCTAATTGCGCTTAATTCAAGCGTACCTTTCGTGCACTTTTTTGACGGGTTTAGAACCAGCCACGAAATCGCCAAAATCGAAGAGATTTCGCCTGACATCGTTGCTGCCCTCTCTCCCGCCGATAAAATTCTTGAATTTAAGGCCTCGGGGCTTAACTCGATGAACCCAACCCAGCGCGGAACCGCCCAAAATGAGGACGTGTATTTTCAAGCGCGCGAGGCGTCTAACCCACGCTATAACGCCCTTCCAAAAAATATAAAAGGCGTTTTTGCTGACATTAAAAAGGCAACAGGGCGAACGTATAACACCTTTGAATACGCGGGCGCGCCAGACGCAAAAATGGTTATCATTTGTATGGGTTCGGGGGCTGATACGGTTTTTGAAACGGTTAAATACCTAAGCGCAAGTGGCGTTAAAGTTGGCGCCGTGAACGTACGCGTTTATCGCCCATTTATCGCAGCAGATTTAAGCAAAACTATCCCCGCAACTGCCCAAATTGTGACCGTGCTTGACCGCACCAAAGAGTCAGGCGCGGTGGGTGAACCGCTTTTTGTTGACGTTGTGTCTTCGCTTGCTGAGTGTGGCCGAAATGTAAAAGTAATCGGCGGAAGATATGGCCTTTCAAGCAAAGAATTTACGCCAAGCCACGTTTTAGCGGTGGTTGAAAACATGAAAAAAGTCTACCCTAAAACACATTTCTCGGTTGGTATTGATGACGACGTAACGGGTCTGAGCCTTAAAATTGTCCACCACCTTGACCTTATCCCGCGTGACATTATCAGTTGTAAGTTTTTCGGTCTTGGCAGCGACGGAACGGTAAGCGCAAACAAGTCTACCATCAAGATTATCGGCGAACAGACCAATTTAGACGCGCAAGCATATTTTGTTTATGATAGCAAAAAAAGCGGCAGCGTCACCACTTCTCACCTGCGCCTTGGCAAAAGCAAAATTATTGCGCCGTATCTAATTGACCAGCCAGATTTTGTTGCGTGCCACAACCACACTTTTATCAAAAAAATTGACGTTTTAAAGGGCATCAAAACGGGCGGCGTTTTCCTTTTAAACAGCCCGTGGACGGATGAAGATTTAGAGCATGAACTGCCCGCAAGTGTTAAGCGCACTATTGCATCTAAAAAACTAATCGTGTTTAACATAGACGCCGAAGACATTGCCTCTCGCGTTGGCCTCAACCACCGAATTAACCTTATAATGCAGACCTGCTTTTTTAAGCTTTCAGGCCTGCTTGACGAAAACAAGGCCATAAACCTTATCAAAGAGATGGCCAGAAAAAGTTACGCCAGCAAGGGCGAAAAAGTGCTTGAAATGAATATGCAAGCGATTGACCAGTCGCTTAGCCACCTGCGTGAAGTACACTACCCTTCTTCGTGGGCAAAAGCGCAAGACACTTTGAGCCCCGCTTGCACCAACTGCGCTGACTGCACGGGGTGTGAGGCCATGTTTAAAACCGAAATTATTGACCCTATTTTAAAACTTAACGGCAACGAGATACCAGTGTCAAAACTTAACGCGTCGGGCGAGGTTCCAACCGCCACCAGCAAGTTTGAAAAGCGCAACATCGCAAATATGCTTCCTAAATGGATAAGTGAAAACTGCATTCAGTGTGGTATGTGCGCGCTTGTGTGCCCTCACGCCGTTATAAGACCGTACCTGACCAAGGCGGGCGACAAGAATTTTGACGGAGTTCCTGCAAGACCCGCTCTTGGCATTAATGGTTATAATTTTACCATTCAAATAAGTCCAGAAGACTGCACGGGGTGCTCGGTTTGCGCTAACGTTTGACCGTCAAAAAATAAGGCACTTGTTATGACCGAGGCCGAAAAAATTCATGACGCTGAGTTGGCTAGTTACAACAAAATTAAAGACGTAACCAACCCCGCCACCCCGTTTCCGCTTTCAAGCATAAAGGGCAGCCAGTTTATGGCGCCACTGTTTGAATTTTCGGGCGCTTGTGCGGGCTGCGGTGAAACGCCTTACATCAAGTTATTAACCCAAATCTGCGGCGAAAATCTGGTTATTGCCAACGCAACGGGCTGCTCGTCTATCTATGGCGGGTCGTTCCCTACCTGCCCTTACACTAAAACCAAAAACGGGTTTGGGCCAGCGTGGGCC
>USTX01000133.1 GCA_900557655.1 uncultured Eubacteriales bacterium | reverse complement strand
AGACACGTGGCTTTGGGCGATTATCATCATCGGCGGCGTGCTTTTGGCGGGCGGGCTGGCTACCCTTCTTGGCGGACAAATGTTTAACTTTCGCGCGCACACCTTGCCTCAGGGCGTCGTGCCGAAAATCGTATTCCCGATAGCGTGGGCGGCCATCTACATTATGCTTGGAGTGTCAGCGTTTTTGGCATTTTTAAGCCCCAATCAAAACGCGCAGACCCGCCGCGGCGACATCATTTGGTTTTCAATCAACCTGCTTTTTAACATTATGTGGCCACTGTTCTTTTTCAGGCTTGACTTGCTTATCATAAGCACCATCATCTGCGGCATCGTTTTAGTTACCTCAATCATCACAAACTATCGCTTTTATTATCGCAACCTCGCGGCAGGCATACTCTATTCAATTTACACGCTTTGGCTTATGTACGCATTTTACCTTAATCTTGGCATCTGTCTTTTAAACGCATAGACGGTTTAGGTAAATATTACATTTGTGTAGCCCCCATATGTAAAGTATGCGGCCTAAAAAAATCATCTTGGCACAGACACTGATATACAGATACTGATATATGGCAAATCTTCAATATTAAAAAAATACTCTTCGTTACTGTTTAACTAAGAGTATTTTTTGTTAAAGACTATTTTAGGGTCAACCGCCTTTATGCAACGGGAACAATTTTGATGTTGGCCGCACGCATTTTGGTTTCATCAACAACGATAGTAAGGATGCGTGCTGCGTCGTCGCCTGTGAAGCCATTGGTTTTAACGATGACATTAAGGTTGTCGCCCGACACCGTCACAATTGCATCGTCATAGCCAGCCGCCGAAATTAAGCCTTCCAAAACAAGTTCCTTCTCCATTTGTGCAACAAGGGCAAGTTTCTTGTTGGTGGCCGTTGCAACATAGTCGCTTGAACGTGACGAGCGTGTGATGATCGCGTCAAGGTATTCAAGTTCAAGGTTGCGCGTGTAGGTGCGGTCGGCGCGGTAGGTGGCAAAAAAGTTGGTTTCAGTTGTCGTACCTGTTGGGGTTTTAGACGCCGTCCTTGTAAGTGCCACGTTAAGATAGCCCGTAACAACAAGCAAGATGGCCATCCCGATTAAGATAAACAATTTTTTCTTTTTAGTTAGCATAGATTTTCCCTCCTTAAAAAACAAAATTTTCATAACCTATCTCCCCTCTAAGATGTGTATATTAGATGCAGGAATGTGCAAAACAGCCGAAAGCGCATCACTAAGGCTAAGTTTTATCCGTGGATCACCCACTCCCTTTGCAACAATTAAAACGCCTTTAATTTCAGGGTAGTAAGTCTCTACCACAACGGGCTGCGTTTGCGTTCCGTCTTTAATAAAGGTTATGCTTGACGACGACACAATATTACCACCATTTTCAGTTTTTTGTTCGTCAGTGGCATAAATAATTTTTGGCGACGAATCAACCGAAACAAACACGCGCGCGCAAGAAACTCCGCTTACCCCCGACACAAGAGCCGCCAACCTACTTTCAAGATTTTCAATATAACTTTTGGCCGACACCGATTCGCTGGTCGGGCTTGATTTTAATTTTCCAGTGCCGATTGATTTAAAACAATTAAGTGCTAAGCCAACCACTAAAAGCACTAAAACACACAACACACAGACCTTTAATTTGCTCATCTTTTTAGACTCGCTATCCCCACTTTTTTTGCGTGAAAAAAGCAATTTAAATTTGTCTAGTATTGATGGTTTTTTGTTGTCATCTGCCATAACTTTGACCCCCTCCTAATTTTAAATTTTTTATATTTTAATTTTCTGTTATTTTGATGCTATTTTATTAATGATTTAGTGCTTGTTAATTTATTCGCCGTTTTTAATTTTCTGCACTTTTGATATTATTTTTGTATTTTTATGCACTTTTTTCGTGTTTTGTGTTCAATTTTGCGTTTTTTAGATAAACAATTTTAATTATGTATAGAAGATTTATAACGAAATAGACTTAACAAAATCGATAATCGGGACGGCTAAAACTGCTAACAAAAACACCCCAATAACCGCCTTAACAAATGGCTTTAATTTGCCTTCAGGAAGCAAAAAATTGATTAAATTTTCAATAACAACACACGCAATCACCGCCATTGAAATTTGACCTAACATCATCTTTAACCACCCTTATGTTTTATATATTTTTATATTCGTAAAATCTTTAAAATATTCGCAAGTTTCAGCGCCAACAATGCACGCTTAGATAACATTAACAGTAATAATTATCATAACCCCACGAGATGTCGTCTTCAAACGGAAGATTGCCGATGTCGACGGCCTTG
>USTX01000132.1 GCA_900557655.1 uncultured Eubacteriales bacterium | reverse complement strand
CGGCACTATGCCGAATGTTTTAACTGGTCTTGTTTCAAGCGATGACCAACAACCTCTTACCGACGCCAAAACCAATATTGATGATAACATAACCATATCCAACAATAATACCGATAACAATAGCAGCGACTCTAGAACGCACACCGACGTGCAGCCTCTTGCAAACACGCAACAATGCGACAACTATCAAGTCAACTTGGTTGACGAAAACATTGCTTGCGTAGCTCAACCATATACAATTTGCGTGAACAAAAAAAACGTCCGCACCTACACGCCAAACCCGCTTTTTAATGCAAACGTTAACAAAAAATCTTTCTATGACATCGCGACGCAAGACTACATCAACACGTCCTCAGCCGCTGACGAGGCTCTCTCCGCCACCAAGCCAAACATTATAATTCCTGCCGATGACAACAACTATCCGGCCGCACAACTATCAAACGCAGATAACCAATATCCCGCCACACAACTACCTAACGGCGACGAGAACTATCCAATAATCACTCTACCCGACACCTCACAACGCCGCCCCGTAACAACCATTTAAAGCGGAGCAACTTAATTGTTTCCTATAACCTCAGTTCAAGCAAATAGTAGCGTTGGTCAAAGCGCCCTACCTCGCCACAATTAAAGAATCCCAGCTTTGTATAAAGATTTATGGCGTTTACGTTTCTTATATCAACCATAATTCTTACCCCGTCATAGCCTTTCTGTTTTAGTTGTAATAAAACATACTTAACAAGCATTGTTGCAAATCCCTGATGTTGATAATTTGGCAAAACTCCAAGACGCGCAAATGTTGCCCGTTTGTTAAAAATTTCTCGCCACATAAAACCCTCTTTATTATCCTCACATCTTTGACCAGCAAAACATACAACCACTAAATCACAACCATCAAAAACCCCATACAGCCCGTTTCGCGCGATGTCAAAGCGCACTAAGTCATCACTTGGGTAATCAGCATCCCAAACCGTAAAGTCGTCGCACTTAATCGCTGCATACAAATCCGTTATCTGTTTTAAGTCATCAGTAGTTAAAAGCCTAATCTTATATTGCTTATTATTTTTTAACATAATCTACCTTTACATCCTCTGGTAAATAACCTGCAATGGCGTTTTGCAAATTTTTTCAATGGCGCGGATGGTTTCTTTTGGTAACAAACCGCGTGCGTCAAAAATTCTTATTTCAGTTTTTGCGAAAGCGCACGGCGCATTATATTTAAGACCACCTAGCGTGTTTTTTTTGTTGCAGCACGACGTTATTACGCCCATCTCTTTAAAATGCGACTCATAGGCTTTGTTCATTGCCTCGCCCCACCACGAGAAGTCAATTTTCGCCCCGCAATTCGGGCAGAAAATACTTTCAAGATTTGCGCCGCATTCAATGAACTCAACATTTTTATAGCGTTTATAATCAACATCGCGCGCCTTCACATTATTATACAAGACATCGCCACCGCACGTAACCTTGTTAGTTTCACTGTATAATATAATGTCACCGCACGTAGCTTTGTTCGTTTTATTGCAAAACACATCGTCACTTTTCGCACCTATAAGGGACTTTTTTAAAAATCTCACAGCGCATCTAAGTCTCAATAGCGAGACCTTTTCAGAGGCACTCTTAGGCACAATTCTTACATTAACTTCCGCCATAACACCCTTTTCTCATCATCATTATACCACACCCTTGTGCTTTAACAAAATAAAATTGACCATTAGACATTTATCACAAGTAAAAACGCATAATGGCTTAAACAAATAGACACGCCACACCTCTCAAAAGCACTACTCAAATACTACCTGAGTTTGTTTTTGGGTAAAAAAGTAGCCCCCTTAGGGGACTACTTTAACACAATATATTGTGGTTGATTTTGCGATTTAGCACAATATATTGTTTTATGGTGCGGATGAAGGGACTTGAACCCCCACGCCTCTCGGCACTAGATCCTAAGTCTAGCGTGTCTGCCATTTCACCATCTCTGCGACTGAGTGTATTATACTAAAAATTCAAACAGTACGCAACAAAAAAATGTGACCATTTTAACAGTCACACTTCGAATATATATCAATTAGATTCAATAAGATTTCCACATTCTTTTCCATCGACTGAATGGGAACATATTCAAAACGTCCATGCGCATTCTCATATCCCGCTGATAAGTTAGGACAAGGAAGTCCTCTATGAGATAAGGCTGAACCATCGGTTCCTCCTCTAAATGGTTCTGTTTGAGGTGTTAATCCTACACTTTCAATGGCTTGTTTCAAATATGGAATCATAAATGGTACTTGATCAATCACTTCTTTTAAATTACGATATTGAAT
>USTX01000131.1 GCA_900557655.1 uncultured Eubacteriales bacterium | reverse complement strand
CCGCGTCTTCAAGCGCCGTATCCTTGTCTTCAAGCGCGGCGGCTATTTTTTCAAGTTCTTTTAATGCGTCTTCATAGGTCATAGTTTTTTCTCCTTAACACAAATAGTTTTGGCTAAAATAGTGCCGTCGGTAAGCGTCAAATTAAGTTCATCGCCAGACGTTACGTCTTTTACAGAGGTAACCTTTTTAGCGCCAATCGCCACCCCCGCGTACCCCGCCTTTAAAATGCTAAGCGGGTTAGATTTTTCAAGCCTTAAACAAACCAGTTCGGTCTGTTTTTTAAGGCCGCTAAGTTTAGCATCCATCGCGTTTTCAAAACGCCTAAGGTAAGCAAGTTGCTGTTTTTCGCCGCCCGTAATAAGGCCGCTGACCCTGTTTAAAACGGCTAAAAGCGCACTGCTTATTCCCTTTTTTTCAAGGTTTATGCGGCTAACGGCAGCCCGCCCCGCTCGGGAAAGATCGTTTTTAATGCGCGCCACCTCTTCAAAAAAGTCAAACACACAGACCTCGCTGGCGACTGACGGGGTTGGAACGCGTAGGTCGGCCGCAAAATCACAAAGTGAAAAATCCGTCTCGTGCCCAACACCTGAAACTATCGGCTTGGTGCACTCAAAAACCGCCCGCGCTACTGTTTCGGTATTAAACGGCGCCAAGTCTTCAAAAGACCCGCCGCCGCGCGCAACGATAATCGTGTCAATATCCGTGCGTCCGTCAAGCGTACGAATACCCTCGGCTATCTGGGTTTCGGCGCCCTCGCCCTGCACCTTAACCGGAAACAGCACGATGTCAATATACGGGTTTTTGCGGCGCGCCACGTTGATAATATCGTGAATAACCGCGCCCGTTTCGCTTGTAACAACGCCGATACGTTTGGCGTATTTAGGTATCGCCTTTTTATATCTTTCGTCAAAAACGCCCTCGGTTTCAAGCTTGGCCTTTAACGCCAAAAATTTTTCATAAAGCTCGCCCATACCATATGGCTTAGCGCTTGAAACAATAAACGACAACCGGCCGTATTTAGGCGCAAAATTAAGGCGGCCAGAAATCACCACCTTGTCACCATTTTTTATATCAAACCCCGCCACGCCAAACTTTAAGCACGGAAGCGTTGCTGCGTCGTCCTTTATATCAAAATAGGCATTTCCGTTAGAGATTTTAAAATTTGTCACCTCGCCAAAAACACCGATATTAAAAAGGATTTCTTCGTTATCAAAAATGGCCTTTATATAGTTATTAAGTTGCGTTACTGACAGTTCAAACTTTTGCATTATCCCTCAATCATTTTAGCCAGAATGCCGTTAATGAACCCCACAGATTTTTCGGTTGAATAGGTTTTTGCAAGTTCGCATGCCTCGTTAATGCTTACTTTTTTAGGCACACTTGGCATAAACTCTAACTCGTACGCCGCTACCAGCAAAATTGCAAGGTCAACCTTAAAAATTCGATGCGATTTAAAGCCGATTGACAATTTTTCAATCTTGTCAAAAAGATACTCAAACTTATTCGCAACGCCAAAATAGACGTCGCGCACGTATTTTTTTTCGTCCTCAATTGCGCGTTCATCTAAGCGCTCATCTGCGTCGCTTTCGCTTAGATATTCTTCCATAAGTTCGTCGTCAATTTCTTTCGTGAAAATATATTCAAAAACAAGTTTAAATGCGCGGTCGCGCGCGGTTTTTCTGCTCATAATTACTCCTTAAATGTGTTCATTAATTACTTATCTGGCTCAATTTCGGTTTCGTTTAGCTTATCTTTATTTTCAAAATAAGCATTCAATCGTGCTAATGAATCATTGATTTCATCTTGTGTGGATTCATCGTTTGCAAGAATAACACTACAAGCATCCAATTCATTTTTAAAATTCGTATAAGATGCTTCTTCAAGCATATCTTTGTCGGATTCTAAAAATGCATAGCCTTCTTGCACCTTTTCATTCAAAATGCTAAAATCGGCTTTTTTTACCAATGCTTGAATTGCATTTTCTAAATCCTCTTGTGCCTTTTGAATTTCTTCGGCTGTACTATTGGCATTTTCTAAAACCGGCTTTGCCTGATTCAATGCTGTTTCATATGTATGATAACTATTTTTTGTATATTCATCTTTCACATAATTTGATTGTTCAACTACATTCTTTAATCCAGAAAGATCAATCAATGCATTTTTTGCATTCACTAACTTAACTTGTGCTTCAACCACCTGCTCTAAAGTTATAGTATCTTGTGCAATCAAATTATTTGATTCATTCACTTCAGATTTTAATGATGCATATGTACTTGCCGTATATAAAGAGGCATCTAAACTTTCTGCATCTTTTACCATTTCATCTGTGATATTAGTAACTTCTACAAC
>USTX01000130.1 GCA_900557655.1 uncultured Eubacteriales bacterium | reverse complement strand
AAGCCGGCCTGTTACAAACTCAACAAGCGCGTTAAACTCACTTATAAGCCATCTATCAAGCAATGAAAGTTTACATGTTTTAATGTCGTGACGGGTTGGGTCAAACTTATCAATCTCGGCGTAAAGGATATAAAAGGCATAGCTGTTATAAAGCGTGCCCATAAACGCGCGTTGAAGCTCAACAAGGTTGTCTTCGTTAAAGTTAAGACTTACGCCCGGCGTGCAGTTGTTATAGAAATACCACCTAAGCGCGTCCGACCCTTCTTTGTTTAAAATATCCCAAGGGTCAATGCCGTTGCCCAATGACTTGCTCATCTTTTTGCCGAACTTATCATTAACAAGCCCAAGCGCCGTGCAAGACGTATAAGGCGACTTGCCAAACAAAATCGTGCTGATAGCAAGCAGGCTATAAAACCACCCACGCGTTTGGTCAATGCCCTCGCAGATAAAGTTAGCAGGGAAAGTTTTTTCAAACATCTCTTTGTTTTCAAACGGATAGTGATATTGCGCAAATGGCATCGAACCACTGTCAAACCAACAGTCCATAACTTCAGGCGTACGGTGCATGGTTTTGCCACAGTGTGGGCACGCAAAGGTTAGTTTATCAAGCGTAGGTTTATGCAGGTCACAGTCATGCGCGGCGCCCGTTTTTTCTTCAAGTTCTTGCCTTGACCCGATAACCTCAAAGTGCCCGCAATCGCAAACCCAGAACGGAAGCGGCGTGCCCCAGAACCTCGTGCGCGAAATGCCCCAATCAATGTTGTTTTTCAAAAAGTTGCCCATTCGCCCCGTTTTGATGGTTTCAGGAAGCCAATAAATGCCCTCGTTGTTTTTAACCAGTTGGTCTTTAACGGCGGTCGTTTTAATAAACCACGCGCTTTGTGCGTAATAAAGCAGTGGCGTATGACAGCGCCAGCAATGCGGGTAATTGTGCTCAAACATATGCACTTTAAACAGTTGTCCGCTTTGTTTTAGCATTTCAATAACGGTTGGGTCACTAGCCTTTGCGCCAAGGCCAGAAAGGGTGCCCGCGCGCTTGTCAAACTTACCTTGATCATCAATTAGTTGAACAAAGGTAAGGCCGTATCGCTTGCCAACCTGATAGTCGTCTTCACCAAACGCCGGCGCGATGTGGACAATACCCGTACCATCTTCAACAGTAACGTAACTGTCAACGGTAACAAAATATCCGCATTTAACCTCATTTGCGACGTAGTTAAACATTGGCGCGTATTTGTGGTATTCATACTCGCGCCCCGGTTTCTCGCTTAAAATCGTGTAAGTACCCTCTTCAAAAAGGGTTGGGATAAGGCCGGTCAGCATAATGTAATTGTGCCCGTCGTCCGCCTTAAATTTAGCGTATTTTTCGTCGGGGTTCATACAAAGCGCCACATTGCTTGGAAGCGTCCATGGCGTGGTCGTCCAAACCAAAAAGTAAGTGTCGTCTTCGTCAAGGCTTTTAAATTTGACGTAAACACTTTTCTCTTTAAGCGTTTTATATGCACCCTCTTGTTCTACCTCGCTTTTTGAAAGCGCAGTGCCGCAGCGTGGGCAATACGGAACAATGCGGTGCCCCTTATAGATAAGCCCCTTTTTGTGCATCTCTTTAAGCGCCCAAAACTCGCTTTCGATATAGTTGTTGTCATAGGTAATGTACGGGTGTTGCATATCGATAAAATAGCCAAAGCGCTCGGTTATGTCTTCCCAAACCTGTTTATACTTCCAAACGCTGGCCTTGCAATCCTCGATAAACTTTTCAACGCCATACTTTTCAATATCTTGCTTACCGTTAAAACCTTTGGTTTTTTCAACCTCAACCTCAACAGGCAGACCATGCGTGTCCCACCCGGCCTTGCGCGGAACAAAATACCCCTGCATGGTTTTAAAGCGCGGGATAACGTCTTTCATCGCGCGGGTAAGCGGGTGACCAATATGCGGTTTACCATTCGCCGTTGGCGGCCCCTCATAAAAAGAAAACACCTTGCGGCCACGATTTTTGTCCATCGTTTGCTCAAAAATCTTGTTCTCTTTCCAAAAGCGCATAACTTCAAGTTCGCCCGCAACAAAATCTAGTTTTGTTTCAACCTTTTTATACATCTTTTTTCTCCTTTAAACAAAAAATCCTTAGCAAATCAAGAATCCGCTAAGGAAAAACCACTTGATATTGCCTATGAGCCATCACTCACATCTTCTGTAACGGGAAGCCCCGGCTTTTTCTAATTAATGACAAACTACTTGGTAAAGTGTAAAGTTTAAAGTTTAAAGTTGAAATATGGACGAAACCATATTGTCAAAGGCGAGGAACTATACATAGACACGCGGAGCGTGCTCGCCAAAAATTTTAGTATAAAATTTGCAGGCGAAAA
>USTX01000129.1 GCA_900557655.1 uncultured Eubacteriales bacterium | reverse complement strand
CCACAACCGCAACATTATCACACACAACCTCACTGTTTTCAATATCGATAAGATTTTGTGCCAAGCTTTTTGGTGTCAGGCTGCTGATAAACCTGTTGATTTTTTGCAGCGTCGCCTCGCTTTCTTTTTGCATTAATGCGATCGTTTTAACGTCAAGCTCGTCAACAATTTTAAGCACAAGTTCTTTCGCGCCTAAAAACTTTGATAACGCCTTAAACTTGTCATACTTTTCAAAAAATCGACTAAGTTTCGTTTTAGTGTACTCGCCCAAACCCTCACAATTTCTTGCCGCGGCAACCGCCTTATAAAAGCTCTTTTTGTCAGGATTAAGCAGTTTTATATCAGCCATATCAGCGGGTTCAAGATTAAACAATGGTGACGTCAAAACCGCAAAAAGCGGGTAGTCTTGCGCAAAATTATCCAATATTTTCAAAAAACACAGCAGATTTTGCACTATTTCATCTTCAAAAACATTCGTGCTGTTGTCACTTGAAACGGGGATATCCCATCGCGCAATCTCTTGCGAAAACTCTTTTAAATATTCGCCTCTTGACGCCAACAGAATAACTATATCGCGGTAATGGATTGTGCGCGGCTCTTCACCCTTACGCACAGTCATTTTTTCACCAACAAGGTCATTAATGCGGTGCACGATAAGCTGCGCCTCGGCCGTCGCAACGCTTACCTCAGGCCGCGGTGGATTGACGTGCTCAATAACGCTATAAACGCCCATTTGCTCATAGCCCGCCTGTTGTGGCTTTAACGCCTTTTTAAGGTTGGCAGTGTCTAGAAAATCAAACTCAACGCATTTTTCGCCGCCCGATTCCCACTCGCCCGAACCACAAACAAGGTTACCCTCTTGCGCATAGTCAATACCGCCAAAATCTTTGGTGTAACACTTATTAAACACAAAATTGGCGAACGAAAGTATCTGCGGGTTAGACCTGAAATTTTCTTTAAGGCGCACAAGTTTTCCTGACGCATTTGCCCCAAAAGTGTTATATTTGTTTAAAAATATCTCAGGGTCGCAAAGCCTAAACCGATAAATACTCTGCTTAATATCGCCAACCATAAATCGATTGTTTTCGCGCGATAAAAGCGTGATTATCTTTTCTTGCACGGCGTTAATGTCTTGATATTCATCAACAAAAATATACTTATATTTATTTTGAAGCCCCTCGCGAACCTCGTCTATGGCAAGCAGTTTAAGCGTCCATTTTTCAAGGTCGCCAAAATCAAGCCCCCCGCGCGATTGTTTAAGCCCCGTCAAAATATCCGTGTATTCAAGTGTAAGCCTAAAAAGCGCCTTAATCCTTTGCGCATTAACGCTTAGGTGCTCGCGGATTTTTGTTATATCGCCCGTGCCCCACCATTCACGCATATCCTTAATTCGCTCCGCAAACTTTTCGCGATAACTTGAAAGCGCCTCTTTTGCGCCAAGCAAATCTTGATTAACCTTGGCCGGTATTGTTTTCATACTTGGCAGATTAAACAAGTTATAAATATTCATCTCTACGCTTGAAGCTGCGCTAATTTGACTAGTAACAAAAATAAGGTTTTCAATATAAGCCCCAAACTTTTCATCGCCCGAACTTATCGCCATTTTTAGGTATTTTGTAAACTCGTTTTTCGCCGCCTTAAAAATGTTTACCATCTGCAAATTTAGATATTTTAAGCAAAAATTTTGTGAAAAATCGCTGTTATAGCACTGATTTTGCAGTTTTTCAAACCAATTTGGGTCAATTTGACTTTCATTATAATCAAAAACCGCATTTATAGCCTCCGAAAGCCCAATATCGCTGCGATTTTTGTTTAAAATGTCAGCAAGTTCAAGCATTTCGGCGTCTTGACGAGACAGACAGTTAGCAAAAAGTTTCTTCATCGCTTTGTTTTTTAAAACGCTCATTTCCGTTTCATCAAGCACGATAAACGCTGGGTCAAGCCCGATTTTATAAAAATATTGCTTTAAAAGTCGCGCGCAAAAACTGTGAAGGTTGCTGACATCGCTGGTGCCGACCATCTCAATTTGCTCTAACACAAACTCATCAGGCGGCAGCTTTTCAAGCGCTTTTATCAGTTTTGCCTTCATATCAGCCGCGCTGGCCTTGGTAAAGGTAACAACCAAAAAGTCAGCAATCGAAATTTTTTCGCGCGTTATAAGGTCAACTATTCGGGCTATCATAACGGTAGTCTTTCCGCTGCCCGATGTAGGGGCGGCTATGAGAAACTGAGGAATGGAATCCATTATGAAGCTATCAAATTAAATATTTTCCTCCTGCAAAGGTAAGCATATCTCCGACAAAAGTTTTATCTTAGTTGCGAAAATAAAACATACCACCATGATAACCGAAGAACTTAAGAAACTCTACAT
>USTX01000128.1 GCA_900557655.1 uncultured Eubacteriales bacterium | reverse complement strand
CGATGATGATATCCCATATAATTTTACAAATCGGTGCAAAATAAACAAAATAAACTTTTTGATATCAAACAAAGCCGAAACGGCGCAAATTCAAAAGTATTATGAGCTTAACGCGGACTTGTGAAAATGGTCTTTTTAGAAGTGACTATGAAGAGGAACTTTTTGACAAGGCGCGCGCGGGCGATAAGTTTGCTGAGTATGATTTTATTGAGGGGAACTTGCCACTTGTTGAGTTTTTGGCCGAAAGACATTTAAACATTGCGGACTTCGATGAGCTTTATTCGGCAGGGGCGTTTGGGCTTATGAGTGCGTACCGCAGTTTTGATAAGACGCGCGGGATAAAATTTTCGGCCTTTGCGGGGCTTAGCATTAAGCATGAAATGTTTAAGTATTATAAAAAAACCAAGCGCGCTTGCAACCCAATTGGCAAAGAATGTTCGCTGTTTGACCCGATTATTGAATTTAAAAGCGGGCATATATGGACACTTATGGACATTTTGGAAGACGAGGATGTTGACATCTTTAAAGGGCTTTATCAAAAGGACGTAAGCGAAAAGGTTAAGCGCGTGCTTGCTAAAAAGCTTACGCAAACGCAGCGCGAAATAATTGAAAAATTGTATGGCCTTAAAAACGAAGACGCGAAATCGGTGGCAGAACTTGCGGCGGAAAGGAATGTATCTACGCATAATATTTATAACATTCAAAGCGCGGGGTTAAAAAAACTTAAAACTGCGCTTGCGGGTATGTATGAAAATATGGAAAAATAGCATTCATAAAAAGGCATAAATATTTAAAATTCGACATAGATTTTATCGGGGGATAGAATCTATGTTTTTTAATTGGCTTATTGGGCTTTTGTCTAAGCTGTTTCTGTGGACGGGGCTTATCAAAAGCAAAAACGCGTTTGCAAAACCTCTTTCAGGCAAAGAGGAAGATGAGCTTTTTGATAGGCTTTCTAAGGGCGACAAAGAGGCTGAGGAACTTTTGATTAAGCACAATCTACGGCTGGTTGCCTTTGTTGCAAAAAAATATAAAAATTTCAGCGACCAAGACGAGCTTATCTCAGTTGGGTCAATCGGGCTTTTAAAAGCAGTTAAAACTTTTAAAAAAGAAAAGGGTCGGTCGTTTTCAACATATGCGTCAAGGTGCATTGAAAACGAGATACTTATGCTTTTTCGTGGGCAAAAAAAATATAATCAAGAAATCTCGATTGATGAAAGTATCGGCACGGATAAAGACGGCAATAGTATAAGTCTTATTGATATTTTAAGTGAAGATTGTGAAGAAACGGTGCTTAGCAAGGTTGAAAACAAGATGCTTATGGAAAGGGTAAATGCGACTATCGCTAGGTGCTTGACGGAGCGCGAAAAGGAGGTTATTAACTTGCGGTTTGGGGTGGGGGGCGAAGTGTCACACACTCAGCGTGAGGTTGCAGCCATTCTTAAAATTTCAAGGTCGTATGTATCAAGAATTGAAAATGAGGCGATTGAAAAGATAAAAAACAACTTGTCTTAAAGGCAGATGTTAAGTATGTCCGTATAAAACTTTGAGTTAGAAAAAGTGCAAAACCAATCAAAATTTCATAAAATAGTGCATTATTTCCCAAAAATAACACTAAAATTGCAGTTTTTGACAATATTCGACAAACATTGACTTTTGTTTAGTCTTTACAAAAACTGGGTGGCGTGATATAATGAAAATATGAAAAAAACAGACTGTAAAAATGGGAATATGAATAGCATTATGGCGAAGTTCGATGGTTTTAACAGCGACAAAGAGTGCTTAGAGTATATTTGCTGCATTTTTAAGAATGTTGATAAAATGAGTGAGGACCAGCGGCGCCGGCTTAAAAACTCAACGAAAGTTATGATGAAGCGCTTTCCTAATATGATAAATTTAACGACGAGAAGTGGTGAAAGTTTGGCGCAGGTTTTGGACGCACTTGGCATTGATAAAAATTGCGAGATTGTTAATTTTAAGTATGGCGGATTTAGGTCGTCGCGCGAACAAGAGTTGTTTTAAAAGATGCAAAAAGGTGACAAGTTTGCGGCCACCGATTTTGTTAATATGAATATGGGACTGGTTAATTCTTTGGCAAATCATTATTGTGGTATGGCGGGGTTTGAAGAGGGTGTGTCTTTGGGGCTGGTCGGTTTGGCGGCGGCTATCAGTACGTTTGATAGCAGCAAGGGTTGGCGATTTACAAGCTATGCGGCGCGCGTTATAACTAATGAAATTTTAAGGGCTAAGCGGCACGAAGACCGAATGGCGGCACCCAAAAATGTTTTGTATTTTTATTCCTTTGAACTTTGATAGTTGAATCTGTTTGAGAGTTCAATTTTCAGTTCTGTTTTTGTTTTTCGAATGTTTTTGCCC
>USTX01000127.1 GCA_900557655.1 uncultured Eubacteriales bacterium | reverse complement strand
AAATATGCTGCTGCTATTTGTCATTGCGAGGAACGCAGTGACGTGGCAATCTCAGCCAATTGATATCTCAACTGTTTTTCTCGCCTTGCTACACAACATTCGTTCCAAAGGTGGCGCTGGCGGCTTGCGGGTTTAACAGATTGCTGGCTGCGTAGTCCTCCGTGTCCGCGGTGCGTGCGCCCGTAAGAGATGCGTATTCAAGTGCGTCGCCCATATCTGCAAGCGCAATGCTGCCTACTGACACCTCATACGCCGTGCGGTTTTCAACCGTGTTTTCATCAATTCGCTTTTGATAAACGCGGCTTTGGATGCGCCCGATAATATCTATCTTTTCACCTACTTGAAGGTTAAGCGAAAACCTTGCGTTTCTCCCCCATGCAATGCACGGAAGATAGTCGCTTTTGTTATACGCGCGATTGACCGCCACCAAAAGGTCGCTTATCTCGCGGCCAAACGGCGTCGTCCTGAAAATCGGCTCTTTACAGATATAGCCCGTCAGGCGAATTTCGTTAATGTTGCTTGTGGTTTCGGGGTCAAGTCTTTCGCGAACGAACAGCGTAAGCATAAGTTTGCTTTTGCCCCCAACCAACTTGTTATAACTTCTAAACTGGCCAAAAAACGCCACTTTATCGCCCTTTTTAAGACCGCCGCAAAGGCGCTCGCTGATAGTTACGGGGATAAGGTCACTTTCGCTTGAAAGTCGCGGCACTTTAACCGTAAAGTTATAAAACCCCTCCCCCAAAACTGCGTGACTGAATTCAAGGTCGCTGTCAATTACTCCAACGATAGTCGCTTGATTGTTTTTTTCAAAATTGTTGCTCATAAATTCCTCCAATTACTTTTTTGTTTGCACCCCGTTATTATCGACAATATAGTCATTTTCCATAACCAACTCGCTCATTTTAACCATTTTATAGCCTTGCTCACGAAGATTAGATATAATCTGCGGCAACGCCTCAACGATGTGGTCACTGTTGTTGTGACAAAGGATAATTGCGCCGTCGTGCACGCCCGTGTTGATTCGCGTAAGAATCTGGCTTGCGCTTAACCCCTTCCAGTCAAGCGAGTCAACGCTCCACTGAATAGTCTGCAACCCAAGATTAGATGCCGTTGATATCAAAAGGTCGTTATAGTCGCCATATGGAGGCCTGAAAAAACGCACCTTTTGCCCCGTTATATCGGTTAAAAGTTTGCAAGAAGTTTCAAGTTCGCCTTTTATCTGCGCCGCGCTAAGTTTGCTCATCTGCGGGTGCGTGTTGCTGTGCGTACCGATGTCAAAACAGCCCGCGTCATAGATTTCTTTCACCTTGTCAGGGTACTTTTCTGTCCAAAACCCAACCAAAAAGAACGTCGCGCCGATATTGTTTTCTTTACAGATTTTAACAATTTCGCTTGTTTTGTCAGCGCCCCACGCCGCGTCAAAGCTAAGCGCCACCTTTTTCTCTTTGGTGCTTACTGAATAGATAGGAACAAGCCTTGCTGTATACCCAAAATACACCGTTTGCGACTTAGAGAAAAACAGCAAGCACCCAAGCATTGCAATAACAAGCCCCATCGCGCACACAAATCTAAGCGGCCGAACATTGATGCTACATATCTTCATAAACTTAATGCTCCTTTATTATAAATCGCGCAAAGGTTTAAACGAACAAGAAAACCCTTGATAAATGTCAACAAAACTGGGTTTTTGCCAAACTTTGTCGTTTTTGCCTGTCTAAGCGCTTTTTAAAATATTATTACCCACCCGCCGCATTTATGCATACGGACTATCCTATATTAAACAATCTCAGCCGCATTTAAACTTTAAACTTTCAACTTTAAATTTTACTTTTGGACTTGTATTCGGGCGCGCGCAATTTTTATTTAACACAAAAAAAGACCTGCTTAAAACAGGTCAATTTTTTCTATCTTGCTTTTTCTGCTGTCCACGAACCGCCAAAGCCGCCAACGTTGCCCTCAAACCTAATAGTAGAGCCGCTTAGGCTAGCGCTTGTAACGTCATTTTCAAAATCAACAATTGTGCTGGTTTTAGTTATGGTTTTTGCATAACTTGTTCCCGCGCCGACGGTTTTAGAGAACTTTGCAACGCAACAAACATTGCTATAATCGCTTAACACGGTTTCTTCTTTCGTTAAAAAGTATGAAAGAATTACGTCGTTAACCGTCCACTCATACCCCCAAACCAAAATCTCGCCCACCTTGTTATCATACGCAACCTTGATAACCGTTGGCGCCGTTTGACTTAGCCCAACAACTTTCAGGTCGTCATCAATCATCGCCGCGTCCTTTTCAACAATAAGCGATTTGTCAAAGCTGACGGTCTTTTTTTGCCCGTTGTTGTAGTTAACCAAAATTTTGACGTTTGAAAGGTCAAGCGTTTCGCCCCTTTGCGCATAAATAATTCCGCCGAC
>USTX01000126.1 GCA_900557655.1 uncultured Eubacteriales bacterium | reverse complement strand
ATGTAAATTATGTGAGGGTAGATTGCGGCGGCGCCAAGGGTTTGAATATCGGCGGCGATTGAAACGGTGTGAGGAAATGGCGAAATATTTAGTATTTTTGCGAAATTATTTGAGAGGGCCGATAGAGGCATAAAAACCCCGCCAAAAATGCCAACAATTGAAATAAAAATTGATGAGATTGGGCCAGTTTGTTTTTCATTTTTGCAAATTATTCCTATTAAAATTCCAAGGCAAATATAAAATAATGCGGATGGAATCAAATAAATTATTGATAAAAATAAATTAAAATTAAACGGGAATCCAAAAATTAATGCAATTGCAAAAAATAATATTTCTTGAATTAATGCAATGGGGAGAGCAGACAAAACAAAGCTGAAATAATAACTAAATTTATTAATTGGCGCAATATTTAGGCGCTTGTTAAACGACGTATTTTTATCACTTGCAATTTGAATTGAAACAAACATACCGATAAACGTAAACCCAAAAACGCAGATGCCAGATGCGTAATTTTCTATTTTAAAATTGGCAGGAATAAATTCAATATTTTTAAAAATTATTGACATCAAAACCAGCATAATTACAGGAAAAATCAGGCAAAAAATTATGCTTAATGGGTCGCGCAAAATTTCTTTTAAATTGCGTTTTGCTAGAATTAAAGTTTTCATTTATTCCTCCTCCGCTAAACTTACAAATGCGGCTTCAAGCGTAGGTTTGCCTGTTGCTTTTTTAATTTCGTCAACCGTGCCGACTGTCTTTAAAACACCGCGACTTATGATGCCAACGCGATCGGCTAAAAATTCAACTTCTTCAAGATAATGGGTTGTTAAAACAATCGTCATTCTGTGTTTAAGTTCGGCGATTTTCTCCCAAAGCGTGCGGCGTGCCTTTACGTCAAGCCCCAAGGTTGGCTCATCAAGGAACAAAATTTGCGGGTCAGTTAAAACGGCAAGTGCGATTGACAGCCGCCTAATTTGCCCGCCACTTAAAGTTTTTGCGCGTGCATTTTCTTTTTCTTTTAGCCCAAAATCTTCAATAATTTTTGCTATTTTTTCAGTTGGGTTTAAAATGCTATAAAGCCCTGCCAAAAGTTCAAGATTTTCTTTAACGGTTAAGTTTTTTGCAACGGCATTTTCTTGCGGAGAAATATTAATTATTTTTCGGATATTTTTAACATCACTTGTTAAATTTAAGCCATTAATTTCGGCCGAACCGCTGGTTGGGTTAATGCTTGTTGTAAGCATATTTATAAGGGTAGTTTTGCCCGCACCGTTGAGCCCCAAAAGAGCAAAACAGCAATTATCTTCAATTTCAAGGCTTACATTATTTACCGCAATTAATTTGCCGAATGTTTTTGTTAAATTATTAATTTTAATCATTATTTTCTCCACTTTTTGCCTTTATTATTGCGTCTGCGAATTTAACATAATCATCATATTTTGCAATAGCGATCCCGCGAGAAAGGTCGCCAAGCAAGATAAGCGTGTCGCCCTCATTTATTTTAAAAACATCGCGCGCTTCTTTTGGGATAACGATTTGCCCTTTGCTTGTTACCTTGGTTGTCCAGATAAATTTTGTTTGTTTTTTCATAATTTTCCTCTTCATTTTAATTTTTAAAATTATTTTTTGCGCAATAAATATTATTTAAAAATAATTAATTTGCCAATTTGAAAATAATTTATTACATCTTACTTGTCTTACTTTTCTTACGTATATTATATTCAAAATAAATTAAAAAGCAAGTAATTTATTTAATTTGTTTCGATAAAAATTTGCCAAGCAGGATCAATAGTTGGTATAATAAAAGTATGAAAATGCCAGTGGTTGAAAAAGATAAAATAATTAATTTCTGGGCGCTTTTTATTGTTATGCTTGCGCCGGCGGTTTTAAATATTATTGAATTCTGCGCTAAAAAGATGATTAATTTTTCTGGCTGGGCATATATAATTGCGTTTCTTATTTTTGTTGGCCTTATTATTTGGCCGCTTGCTAGGTTTGAAAAACTGCAAAAACCGCGCATTTTTAATAAAAATAACGCAAAATTACGCATCGCGGTATACTTTTTTGCGCTTTTTCTTATTTGGGCGTGTATTTCAACAATTTTTGCGACGGATATTAAACTTGCGCTTTTTGACATTTATCCGCGCGGTGAAGGTCTTTTGATGTTTTTTATGTACGCGGTGATTTTTTGCGGGGCAATGGCGATTGATAAAACTAATCAAAGGCGATTTTTGCTGCTTGCATTTTTAGTTAGCGCTACAGTTATTTGCTTAATTGAAATTATTGATTATTTTACATTAAATATTAATTTAAAATATTTTAGCGAGATGACTAACGCGCCGTTTGCAAACTCTAATCACCAAGGATATTTTCTTACTATGCAAATTTTGCTTAGTGCGGGGATAATTTGTT
>USTX01000125.1 GCA_900557655.1 uncultured Eubacteriales bacterium | reverse complement strand
ACTTTATACCAAACAGGGCAACAAGCCGATGGCGGCCATTAAGCTTGAAGACAACTATGGCAGCCTTGAAGTTATGGTGTTTAATAAGGTTTATGAAAAGGTTAAACTTGACTTGGTTGAAGACGCGATGTGCACGATTTTTGGTCGCATAAGCATACGCACGGGCGAAAAGCCAAGCGTTGTTGCTGAGCGCATTGAATTTTGGAACAACGAACAGCCAAAGGTTCAGGCGGCGGCGCTTAAACAAGAAGACGAGCTTAAAAAGCCAAAACAAACGCTTTATCTTCAATATAATATCTTTGACCCAGCAACGCACGCTAAGATTATGCAGTTGCTGTTAAGTTCGGGCGGGGGAGTGGCTACCTTTGTTCAGTGGGACAGAAAGCTTTATAACAACGGCGTTACCGTTGACCCAAGCGATGCGCTTTTAGGCGAACTGAAAACGGTGCTTGGTGAAGATAATGTTAAACTTATAACGAAATAGGATTTATATGAAAAAAGTACTTTTTGACAACTATGCAAGCGGTGTTATTGCTGACACTGAGGAGGTTGTTGATAACATTAACGACCTTGATTTGACCGATAGTCGCGTGATTGGTGGCGTTAAGCGCAAGGTGTTTAGCCAGCTTAAACAGATTTTAGAAAGCGGGCTGGAACCTGAAAACAACCTTGAAACCGTTATCGCGACAAGCGCGGCGCTGACCCGAGTGATTGCAGCCGAACGGGGCTGTAAGCCGATAAAAACGGGTTTTAAGGTGGCCGAAGACTCACTTGAAGCAAAGACGTTTGCGTTTTTTGCCAACTTTAAACGGGGGCAAGAGATTAAGTTTATAATAAGCCAAGAAAACGGGCTTTATCAAGACGCGCAACGCCTTAGTTTGTCTGGCGCGGACTTTTATGACCGTGCGCGCTCGATAAGCGGGTTGTTTACTATCATTGGTCACGAGGTAGAGCACCTTGCTCAGGCTGAGGCTGAGAGTAATCTTAAAAAGAGGCCAAATGAGGCGGCCGCGCTTTCAAAACTTGAAAATGAAGCGCGAAAAGATGTGCGCGTTGCGGACTATTATGACGTGGGTGGCGGACACAATGAGTTTGTTTTTGAAATTGATGCCGATGCGGCGGGAATAATCGCATCGCGAGTTTACATGCAACAACTTTTAGATTTTTGCGGAATGAGCAAATACAGCGATGACTATAAAAAGGCGGGGAGCGCAAGCGACCCGACTGGCCGAAAAATGAAAAAGATTATGGAGTTGGCTGCAAAAAGGTTTGGCTTTAAAGATGAAAAAGACGGACTAAAACCAACGCGTCCGTCTACCCTTAAAGAAGCGATTGAAAGAGATACCTATTTGCAATTATATAAGTCCGCACATGGTGAAGATGATAAGAATTTTTCCGTATGGCGTGCGCAAGAAACTGGTGACAGGGTTAACCCGATTTTAGACACCAACAGGTCTGACCTTGGCATAATTGCGGCCTTTAAAAAGCCCGAAGAGAAACTTAGTGGCATAAGAAAGCGCGCTAAAATGGCCGAAAGGGTTGAAAAAAACCAAAAAAGTGCGCTTGACGAGGCACGCTTAAAAATGGCCGAAATCGCGGATGAAACAAAGCAAAAATAAATGTAAAAATATCAAATAAAGGCAAAATTAACCTTTATGAACAACGGTTTTGTAATTATAAATTATGGGAACAAACAAACCCAAAAAGGAGAGGCAAAATGAAAAGAATAGCGATTTTAACAAGCGGTGGCGACGCGCCGGGGATGAATGCGTGCATTCGTGCAGTAACTAAGATTGCGCTTGATAATAGTATTGAGGTTGTTGGCGTTCTAAGGGGATATCGCGGCCTTATTGAAGACGAATTTATCAACATAACGCGCGCGGGCGTTGGTAATATTTTACAGACGGGCGGAACGGTGTTGTTTACTTCGCGCTGTCAAGAATTTAAAGAAAAAGCCGCGCAAAAAAAGGCGGCTGAAAACCTTGCGCGTCATGGCGTTGATGGGCTGGTTGTTATCGGCGGAAATGGGTCTTTTGCGGGCGCGCTGGCATTGTCTAAGCTGGGCGTTAAGGTGGCTTGCATCCCCGGAACGATTGACAATGACCTGTTTTACACCGACCTTACCCTTGGGTTTGACACGGCGGTAAACACCATTACCAGCCTTATTAACAACATTCGCGATACCGCGATGAGCCACGAACGTCCGTCAATAATTGAGGTTATGGGCGCCGAATGTGGTGACATTGCGCTTAACGTTGGCGCGGCGGTTGGGGCTGAAATCGTGTTAGTGCCTGAAATTAAGGTCAGCAAGGATGACGTGTGCGCCGCCCTTAAAAAATGCAAAGAACTTGGTAAAAACTCGTGCCTTGTTATCGTAAACGAAAAAACCTTTGACGCAAATGACCTAAGCGCGTACATCAACCATAAACTTGGGATAGAGTCACGTCCGCTTGTGGTTGGCCACATTCAGCGCGGC
>USTX01000124.1 GCA_900557655.1 uncultured Eubacteriales bacterium | reverse complement strand
GCATTTGCCCCGCGCGCACCATATCGCCAGCCCTGACCAGCGCCTCGCCGCTTGCAAGGGTAAGGCTTTTTATTTTGCAGTTAAACCGCGACACGATGTTTTCGGGCACTTTAACTTGCGCCACCTTTTCAAGCAGCACGACATACTCATTACCCCTGCGCGTAATCGACACGGCCGACAGCCCGTCAACACTTATCAGCACGCTTCGCTCGACCTCTCGCAGTTTCAGCCCGCCCTTAATTCCTTCAAGCGCAATCGCCTGCACACGCCCCATATCTATCACCGCGGCCGACGTGTTTGGATTTGTAACGCGTACCGAAACACGCATAGTTTTGCGCGAAAACCACGCGCCAAAGCACGCCCAAAACCCCACTGCTGTTACCAACAACACTACACTGATTAGCGCGCCAAATGCACGTTTCTTAGGCGACGCCACAACGGGAATTAGGTCGATTTTCGCGCGCTTGCAATAGGCCTTAACTTTTCTGTAATCACGGGTAGAAACCGAAAAAGACAAGCTGTTTTCGTCACGACTTATCTGGTTAAGCGTGACCTTTTTGGCCTGCATTTTTAACAAAAAATTGTCAAGATTGCGGCCATAAATCGCCACTCTTGTTACATTTAAATTAAGCCTCATAAGCCTTTACCCTCAAATGAAATCGAGTTAATTAGGCCGACAATACCAATCTCAAACGGCGCAAGCGTGCCTATTTTAAGGCCCTTGCCCAGTATCTTCATACATCGCGAATGAGGTAGTTTTAAAACAATTTCTTCGGCCGAAAACGACGTAATTTTGTATGTACCCTCAAGCGCAAGCCCCGAATTACCTAAACAAGAAAAACAGAAGTCGCGCATTGCATCGGCTTCTGTTATACCACAAATTTTTTCAATTTCATCAAAGATTTTCATACCCAGCGCCCCTATCTAAGGGTATGATATAACAATACTAAATATGTCTTATTTTATGCCCGAAACAAAGACGTCGATGCCATGAGTTATGGCGATGCCCGAAACGATAGCAAAAAAGATGATGGCGATAAGAGTTAGGCTAAGTGCCACCCAGCTTATTGACTTTCGTGATTTTGTTAACTGCACTATCGAGAAAATTAGACACATTAACAGTAACCCGCCTGACAAAACAAGTGACAGCGGGTTGACATAAAGCGTGACCATCCAGCCGCCAAGCATAAACAAAATGACTTGCCCCGCCTCTTGCTGCCCAGATATAAGCGACACATATATTAAGCTGATTAACGAAAAAAACAAGTTGATTGACGCAAAAACTATGGCCGTAATGCCCATACTGTTGCCATTTTTTCGCTTTTTAATAACAGCAGTTTGCCCGGCATTTGATGTGTTTTGCGCCGCCCCAGTCATACCCGATGCGCCCGTTTGCGATTGTTGACTTGTGGGGGCGGGTTGGATGGGTTGAGCGGCTAGGCCTATTTGTTCGGCCGCTTGTTGCGCCTCGTTTTGAGCGATATACGCGTACAGTTCGTCCGCCGCGCTGGGCTTATTCTGATTGCTCATAGTCACCTCAAAATTTTTAAAATTTTATGCAAATCGTTGAAATAAATTGAAAATATTTACCGATTTGCGTATACAAAACGATGTTGCACCCTTCATCTATATTATATATGTTACAACCACTTAATAGAATGGGTTGCGTATGAAAAAGCGGTTGAGATCACCACGTCGCTAACACTTCTCGTAATGACAATAAATAATCATCAGCATTTAAACTTTACTTTTAGGTTACGCTCGCGGGCTTTTAAAAAATTTCTTTTAAGATAGCAATGACGTCGTCTTTTGTAAACTTTTTTTGGTTGACGATAGCCGCACCATCGTCGATGGCTTTAAGCGCGATTTTTTCAAGGTCTTCTTCTTTAACGCCATACTCGCTAAGCTTTATCATAAGGCCGGTTTTTTCGTGAATGCGGTTGGCCATTTCTTCAACCTTTTCAATAAGCAGCTTCGCGCGCTCGTTAGGCTGGGTGTTTGCGTAAGTTTCTTCGTTAGTAAAATACAACAAAAGATTTGAATATTCAACGTGGCATACGTCAAGGTTAAAGCGCATACAAGGCGCTAAAAGCATGGTCATCGCGTTGCCGTGCGGGATATTAGACACTGCCCCACATGCGTGACCAATAGCGTGCACAATGCCCACCATAGCGTTTGAAAACGCCGTGCCCGCAAGATTGCTTGCAAGCGCAAGGTTAAGCCGCGCCACCGTGTCACCGCTGTCCAAAACGTCAAACATATTTGACGAAATCAATTTGATGGCCGTTGTTGCATACACGTCGCTGATAGGGTTTTTTTGAAGACTGGTGTAGGCCTCAACTGAATGCACAAGCGCGTCAAACGCCGTGCTGGCCGTAAGTTTAGCAGGAAGAGTTTTTGTAAGGCGGACGTCTAAGATAGCAGCATCAGGCAAAAGTTCGCTTGAAATAAATTCAAGTTTGGTGTGCGTGTTGGCGTCTTTGA
>USTX01000123.1 GCA_900557655.1 uncultured Eubacteriales bacterium | reverse complement strand
TTATCTTGCGTTGACTTGTATATATTACAACAAAAAAAGTGCGTTGTCAATTATTTTTTACATTTTTTTAATAATTTTTGCAAGCACCAAGCAAAACCCGAACTTCTGCCTTTTTCGCGCCACAATTTAAAGTTTAACGATGGGATTGCCACGCTGCGCTCGCAATGACAACAATATTTAAACTTTCAACTTTAAAAGAGCCACCCTATATTTAATAGGATGGCTTATGAACAATATGTTTTTTTTAAATTCCAAGGTAATTGTGATATGTGATTAACTTTTTTAAATTCCAAGGTACTCGTCGTAGGTGATTGACTTGTCGTAGGTTTTAGTGCCGTTAATGACGATGATGCGGTTGGCGGTTGTTTGCATTAGTTCGTGGTCGTGGGTTGTAAAAAGCATTGGTGAGCGATAGTTGACCATCCCCTTGTTAAGCGCCGTGATGCTTTCAAGGTCAAGGTGGTTAGTTGGTTCGTCTAAAATCAAGACGTTGCCGGCTTTCAGCATAGCGCGCGCAAGCATACACCTAACCTTTTCGCCACCGCTTAACACTTTGGCCTTTTTATTGCCCTCTTCGCCGGTAAAAAGCATACGCCCCAGCCACGACCTTAAATACGTTTGGTCTTTCTCTTTGCTATATTGCGCCAGCCAGTCAACCAAACTCAAGTCGCAGCCCTCAAAATACTTGTCGTTATTTTCAGGCAGATAGCTTACCGTTGTCGTCGCGCCCCATTTAAACTCGCCGCCGTCCGCCTTTTCTTCGCCAACAAGGATTTTAAACAGCATTGTTATAACGTTCGCGCGGTCACTTAAAAAGCCGATTTTGTCATCTTTTGTTACGATGAAAGACACATTCTCAAAATAACCCTTTTTCGTTAATTTTTCAACGCGCAAAACCTCGTTGCCGACCTCGCGCTCTGGCCTGAAATCGATGTATGGGTATTTGCGGCTTGATGGCTTAATGTCAACAAACGTCAACTTTTCAAGTTCTTTTTTACGGCTGGTGGCCTGTTTAGACTTACTTGCATTAGCGCTAAAACGCGCAATAAACTCTTGAAGTTCTTTGGCGCGCTGTTCGGCCTTTTTGTTTTGCTCCTTAGCCTGACGCGCAAGCAGCTGGCTGGTTTCATACCAAAAGTCATAGTTGCCAACATACATATTAATTTTACCAAAATCGACGTCACAAATATGCGTGCAAATCTTGTTTAAAAAGTATCTGTTATGTGACACAACGATGACGGTGTTTTCAAAATTAAGCAGATAATTTTCAAGCCAATTGACGGTTTTTGCGTCAAGGTTGTTGGTAGGCTCGTCAAGCACCAAGATGTCTGGGTTCATAAACAGCGCCTTAGCAAGCAGCACCTTGACCTTGATTTTTGGCTCTACGTCTTGCATAAGCGTATAGAAAATGTCTTGCGGAACGCCAAGTTCACCAAGCAGGTTTTGCGCCTCGGGCTCTGCGTCCCAGCCGTTAAGCTCTAAAAACTCGTTTTCAAGTTCGCCCGCGCGAATGCCGTCTTCGTCGCTAAAATCGGGCTTAGCATAAAGCGCGTCCTTTTCGTGCATAATCTCAACAAGGCGCTTATGACCTAAAAGCACGGTCTCGATAACCGTTTTATCGTCAAACTCGTTTTGGTTTTGGCTTAAAACGCTCATACGCTTGCCCTTGTCGATAACAATTTCACCGCTTGATGGCTCAATTTGCCCTGACAAAAGTTTTAAAAACGTAGACTTACCCGCTCCGTTCGCCCCGATAATTCCATAGCAATTGCCCTTGTCAAACCTTAAATTTACATCTTCAAAAAGCACTCTTCCGCCGAATTGAAGCCTTACATTATTACATTGAATCATTGTTTCTCCTTTACGCCCGCCAAAACCGCACCCGTGTTCTTACAATTAAGAAAGGCCGAACAGATTAATAACAAACCCTTAAAAACCGTACGCCAAATCAATGTGCGATTACAAGCGATTGCAACTTTCGTAAGTGCAATATACCATAATTTAGTATAGTTGTCAAACTCCGCGCGCGCAAATCAAATTAAATGCGCGTTTTTTGATTAAATTTGGCTTTTTGGGGCAAACTATCAAAAAAGGAGACCAACAAGGAGACAACTATGAGCAAACAATCAAACAAAAAGGTTTATAAAAACAACCAACGCAAGCCCAAGACGCAGGCATCAAACGTCAACGGCTCAGTAAACATTTCAAGCGCAAAAAATGCAACAAACATCGCTAAGACTAACGCACACGAAAAAAGTTCGGGCGCAATGGATAAATCGGGCGCTAATGCTAGCGGTTCGGTGGCTAAAACTGCGGGTGATGCTAAGGGTGTAGCAATGGCTAAAACTGCGGGTGGAGCTAAGGGTGTAGCAAAAGAAAAGGCAAAACGCGCAAAGGGTTCGCGCACGAAAATGGCGGCCAATTACAACGCTGCGGCGCTTGACGAGGCCAAAACCAATAGAGACGTACACCTTAAATCGGCGAACGGGCAAAAGAACCAAACC
>USTX01000122.1 GCA_900557655.1 uncultured Eubacteriales bacterium | reverse complement strand
CCGCCCCAACACCAGCGGATATTCCCATCAGCGTCAAGCGGGGTGGTTTGGTCGGGCTGAATAAAGCCAAGATGAAAGTAGTTCATGCTGGTTTCGTTGCTGACTTTGGCGATGTCGGCCACGCCGTTAACGCTGTAATTGTTCGTCACGGGCACCCAACTTGTCATGTCAACAAACGGCGAAAGTAGGCGTGACGGGAAGCCGCCTTGGTTAGTGGTCGGGTTGCCCGAAATCGCGCCCGTCGCCGTGTCCACAATCATAAACACAAGGCTGGCAAGAAACACAAATCCTAAGGACGCAAACACGATGATGTAGAAAAGTTTGTGCGCAAAAAACTCACGCGTGTCGGCGCTCCAAATGTTTTTGTGCCACGCTAAAAAGCGGCTTTGTTTTTTGTTTTTGCCCGATTTGTGTGTTGTTGGTTTTTGCCCGCGCGGGGTCTGCTTATTTGATTGGCTAAAATTGTTTTGTTTTTTCATATTAAATTCCTTTTTATTTATCTTAGTTTTTGCGTTGGTTTCGGTTTTATGCGTGAATTTGCTTGTTTTCGGCAGACGGTATGTGTATAATTTAGCGGTAAATACTTAAAAGAGGACTATTATGAAACCAAAGATAATCAAACTTAAAAACGGGGCGCGCCTTATATATATTCACGACGCGCGTAACAACTATTCGGCCGTAGAGGCAGGCTTTATCGCGGGGCACGCGTCTAACCCGGCTAACGGCGTGGCGCACTTTATGGAGCATATGCTTTTCAAGGGCACCAAAACCAAAAACGCAGAGCAGTTTAACGAGGCCAAAGAGGCGATTGTGCCTAGTCTTAACGCGTATACAAGCAAAAACCTTATGATGGTTACGTTCACGCGCACCAACGCGCTTTTTGACAAGGCGATGGAGTTGGTTGGCGAGATGCTTACGGCGAACAAGCTTGACAAAAAAGAGATTGAAAATGAAAAGGGCGTAATAAAAGAAGAGTATCGTATGCGCGTTGACCGCAGCTCGCGCGATCTGTCGTTTGTGCATACGGGTACGCTTTCGCAGTCGCAACTGACTGACGAGCAGATTTTAGGCTCGCCTGATGACATTGACGCGATTAACCTTAAACTGTTAGATAATTTTAAAAACAGCAACTATTTTGCCCAAAACTTTATCGCGGCGTATTGCGGAAACCTGTGTGAGTTGCGCGTTAAAAATGCGTTTAATAAGTATTTTGTATCGCGCCTTAAATCGCGCCCAGACTATCAGGCAAAGGTGATTGATATCAAGGTAGACAAAACGCCAGATTTAACAGTGCGCACCAATACGGAGCAACTTATCAAAATGCGCCTGTCGTTTGTTATGAACGTGCCGTATCTTGAAGGCAAACGCAGGTACGAAAACCGCTGTATCGCCGAGTTTCTTAACAAAAACAAAAGCTCGCTTTTTAACACGCTTAGAAACAAGGGGCTGGTGTATACCGTCAACGCAACCAGCAGGTATATGTTTGACACCAAGTTGTTAAACATCACCCTGACCACGGGCAAAGACAAACTTTCGCGCTGTTTAAATGAGGTTGCGCGCGAGATAAACGCCATCGCTGGGGGCAAGATTACGGCCGCTGACCTTGACACGATTAAAGCCAATTTAAAATATAAGGCAGAAGAAGAGGTGCGCGGGGCTAAGTCTGAGATGTATGACGCGGCGCTTGACGAATATGTCAACGAAGGCAAGGGCAGCATTTATACAATCACCAAACACCAACGCCTTAAAGCGATGAAGCAAATCACGCTTGATGAGGTCAATGCGTACGCCAAAAAACTGTTTAACAAAAATAACCCGCCATACGTGACCATTATGGGCAAGGCGAAAAAAAGCGAACTTCCTACCTATGCGCAGATACTTGATACGCTGTATAAGAAGTAGAAGGCGCTGCGCTACGCTTTAAAGTTTAAATGCGGCTGGGAATGTTGATGTCAATGCGAGGAACTTAACAACCACCAATGGCGCAATCTCGCCCAAACATTTGTTTATAAACGCTTGATTTTTAGGTGGCGGTGGGGTATAATAAGGGTATGAGATTTATTCTGCATTGTGATTTGAATAATTTTTATGCGTCGGTAGAGTGCCACGAAAACCCATCGCTTAAAGGCAACCCCGTTGTGGTGTGTGGCCGCGTTGAGGATCGCCACGGCATCGTTTTGGCCAAAAACGGCATTGCGAAAGCGGCGGGCGTTAAAACGGGCGACGTATTGTGGGAGGCCAAGCAAAAGTGCCCTGGCATTATTGCGGTTGAGGCGCGCCACAATTTGTATCTTAAATACTCGCGGCTGGTGAGGAAGATTTATCTTGATTTTACTGACCGAATTGAGCCGTTTGGCATAGACGAAGCGTGGCTTGACATAACGGGTTCGGTGCATAATTTTAGCGAGGCTGCGGCGATGGCGGACGCTATTCGTGAGCGTGTTAAAAGCGAGGTGGGCCTTACTATTTCGGTGGGCGTAAGTTTTTGTAAGGTTTTTGCCAAACTGGGCAGTGATATGAAAAAGCCCGACGCCATAACCGTT
>USTX01000121.1 GCA_900557655.1 uncultured Eubacteriales bacterium | reverse complement strand
GCTTTAATATGTCCCCCGCCGATATGTCGCTTGACTGGGTTGGACTTATGGCACCGCGCGCGGTTATAACGTCGCTTAGCCCAACAATAACAACGCCCTCACAGTTAAGCGTAAACCCAAGAGCCGTCCCGCCAACAAACACCTCTCTTTCAACGAAATTAGACGACGTTTCGGCCGCCTTATTCGCCCACGGAAATAAAAAGTCGACAATCTTTTTAATAGGGCCGTCTTTGATGCAGCCAATTCCGTCGCCACGCTTCTGCGCCGCACACATCGCCACATCGCCGTGCTCATCACAACCGCCCGCACATACTGCCACGCCATCGCTATCAACGCCCGCCGCTGAACAATCAAGAACATCTCCGTACGCGATATTTTCGCCCGCGAAATTAAGCATGCCAGCCGTCGCGCAGGCAAAAACGCGGTCGCAAGATACTGCCATACCGCTAAAATACGGACGCATTGCCGAAATAAGGCTAATCGCCATCGCAAAAACGGCTACGATTATTGCTCTTGTTTTTGTGCGCAAGCTACTCATAAAAAAACCACCCTTTAAGAGTAGTTTGTTTGTTTTTTATTAAAATATGTAAAAATTTTTCTTTTACTAAGTTTTTTGTTCACCTTTTCACGGTGCGCGACTAACCCAAAACAACCTAGCGTTCACGGGTAAGCATTTTACGGTATTCTTGCCCCTCGGCGATAAGTTCTTTTGCGTGAGTTTGCGCTGACGCCGACGCGCTTGACCCAACAAGTCGCGCCACTTCAAGCACCTTATCATCGCCTTTAATTTCAGTTACGCGCGTGCGAGTTTGGCCATCTATGACCTCTTTTTTGATAAAGAAATTGGTTGACGCAAACGCACAAATCTGCGCCATATGCGTTACGCACAAAACTTGGTGACGCACGCCAACTTTAAGCATTTTCTGCGCCAAAACCTTGGCCATCTGGCCACTTACGCCCGTGTCTATCTCGTCAAAAATCATGGTGCCGATGTTTTCAATGTCCGCCGTGATGTTTTTAAGGGCAAGCATAAACCTGCTCATCTCGCCCCCGCTTATAACCTTTGCAAGTGGCTTAGGCGGCTGGCCAACGTTGGCCGAAAACATAAATTCAACCGTGTCTAGGCCGTTTTTTGACGCGCTTTCAACGCCATTTTCACTGATTTTAACAATAAATTTTGACCCGCCCATACCAACGTCTTTAAGTTCTTTTGTTACCGCCGCCTCAAACGCCGCGGCCGCCTTTTTACGTGCGTCTGTCAAGTTTTTTCCAAGCGCGGTTAGCGACTTTAAAATCGCCCCCTTTTGGTTTAAAAGATTTTGGACATACTCTGCACAATTTGTCAGCTTCTCATATTCGGCCTTAATTTTATCGTGATAAGCATTGATTTCGTCAATCGTTTGGCCATACTTCTTTTTAAAGCTTGAAAGCAGGTCAAGCCTACGCGAAACCGCCTCGGGGTCAAGCCCGTCAAGCACATCGTCATCAACCATATCTGCAATGGTTTCAAAAATGTCGTCCGTTTCGAGGCGCACGCTTTCAAGACGCGAAAGAATCGCCTCAAGTTTAGGCTCAAACGCGCTTATTCCTGAAAGAAAAACCTGCGCGCGTTTAAGGTTAGACAACACGTCTCCGCTTCCGCGCCCCAACACCTCAGCCGCTGAATTAATACCATCAGCAATGCGCTCGGCGTGCGAGATTTTAAGTTGCGCCTGTTTTAACTCTTCGTCTTCTTGGGGCAAGAAATTCGCGTCCTCAATCTCGTCAATTTGATATTTAAAAAGTTCAATCTGCCTTTCGCGTTCGCGCTCGTCAGTAGTAAACTCAGTAAGTTCATGGTTGATTTTGATAAGTTTTTCAAACTCGGCGCCAAACGCCTCTCGCGCTGGCACGATGTTAATTTTGTCAAACTCATCAAGGATATTTATGTGGTTAGCTGGGCTTAAAATCGACTGGTGTGAAAACTGCCCATGAAGGTCCATAAGCGGCGTGGTCAGTTTTTTAAGCATCGAAAGCGTAAAGTTTCGACCGTTTACGCGGCACTCATTTTTGCCATCGGCCGTTATTTTTCGAAAGATGATAACGCCAGTATCGTGATCAACGCCAAACTCGTCAAGCACCGCCACCGCCTCACGCGAAATGCACGAAAACACCGCCTCAACACTGGCCTGATTCTCACCAAAAGAAATCAGCCCCTTATCCGCCCGCTCGCCCAAAAGCAGCGAGATAGAGTCAATAATAAGAGACTTGCCCGCGCCCGTTTCGCCGCTAAGCACGTTAAGCCCTGCGCCAAACTCAATGGTCAAGCTGTCAATAAGCGCAACGTTATTAATAGTTATTCTTTCAAGCATACGCCACCCCTTTTATCAATTTAATCAGCCTTAGTGTCGTCAAACGGCGTTTCGATAAGCGCATCAAGCTCTTTTTTAAGCGTCACGATTTTGCCATCGGTTTCTTTCAATTTTTCAAAACAAAACTTTGTTTCTTTGCCGTCAAAGTACGCCACGCCAAGTTGCTTTTGGTCAAACTTTACACCGGTGACA
>USTX01000120.1 GCA_900557655.1 uncultured Eubacteriales bacterium | reverse complement strand
TTGTTGTTGTCTTTCCGTGACTTCCCGCCACCGCGATAACGCACCCATACTTTTTTGATATTTCGCTTAGAAGCTCCGCGCGTGACAACAGCACAAGCCCCCGCCGCTTTGCCTCAATTAACTCGGGGTTGTCGTCACCAATTGCGCTTGAAAAAACAACCATGTCAGCATCAGATAAAATGTTTTCTTTTCTATGCCCAACAAACACCGTTATCCCAAGCGTCCGCAAACGCGCCGCCTCCGTTTCATCAAGGTCAGAGCCCGTCACCCGTGCCCCCTCGCAGCTTAACAAAACCGCCAGCGCACTTAAACTTACCCCACAAATGCCAACAATATGAATGTTTTTACCGCTAAGTTCCATACTGCATTTTATGCACGACTTTCGCGCCACGTTTTTGGCTTGACTTTTCTTATTAATATGCTAAAATATATGTATGAAAATTTTTGGAGAGAGGCTTAAAGAACTAAGGCTCGCAAAGGGTTTGTCCGCCGCCAAACTTGGCAAAATTCTGGGCGTGAGTGACTCAACGATTATTAGGTGGGAGAACGCAACCATCATTCCATCTGTTTTTAGCCTGAAACTTGTTGCCGAATATTTTGGCGTTTCGGCCGATTACCTTATTGGTCTTGAAGATTAACTGCCCCCTTATTTAGTTCGTTTTTTGCGACGCACCTTCACTTCGTATTTGTTTGCGTTTATTGCGTTTTTCGCGTCGTTCGCCCTCGTTTTACATCAGGCGGGGCGTTTTTATTTTAAAAAGGCAACAAAAAAAGCGATAAAAACCTAACCCCTTGCGGGCAAGAATTTATCGCCTAAAAAGTCTTATTATTTTGACTATTCAGCCTGATTTTTAACAGCTTCGTTGAAAGCCTTTAAAATCAGCTCGCTAAGCATTTCGCGAGTTTCAGTGTTAGCAGGATGAACAGTGTCTTTATATTTTGCTTCGCCCTCTTCGTTAGTTTTGCGGCTTGGCATTGCGATGAAAAGACCTTTCTCTGCCTTCAATAACCTTGATGTCATGCACGATGATGGCGTCATCAATTGTTAAAGATACGCTTGCTTTGATTTTGCTTGTTTCGTTCTTAACGATACGAACTCTGATGTCTGAAATTTTCATTTTTTGCTCCTTTGATAAGTTTCATTATTTGTATTTTATACTAATCATAAAAAAAAGGCAAATATTTTTAAACAAATTTTCACAATTTTTCTAAAAACATTGCCTGCTTTTTATTTTTTATTCAAAAACAACCTTAACGTGCACCTTTTTGCCTTTATGCACAACGATTTCACCGTGTCCTTCGATTTCTTTGTTAAAGTCCGTTACCTTTTCGTCGCCAAGAGACAGGCCGTTTTGCTCAATAAGACGCCTTGCCTCGCCCTTGCTTGCAACGATTTTTGCCAAAACCAACATATCACAAACATTGATTTTGTCTTTTTTATCCAGTTTAACCGTTGGCATAGCCACGCTTGATAGGCCGCCACCAAACACTTCTTCGGCCGTTTTTTGCGCCATTTTAGCGTTCTCTTCGCCGTGAATAAGTTTAGTTACCTCGTATGCCATAAGTTTTTTGGCCTCGCGAATGTCGCCCTGCATAATCTTGGCAATCGTTGCGTTATCATAATCACTAAACCATTTCAAAAGCTTTTCAACATCCTCGTCAGCAGTGTTGATAAAGTATTGATAAAAGTCATAAGCGCCCACCTTATCTTCACTTACCCAAAGCGCGCCGCCCGTTGTTTTGCCCATCTTTTCGCCTTTACTGTTAAGCAAAAGTGGCGTTGTAAGCGTTTCAACAACCTCGTTATACTTTTTGCGGATAAGGTCACAGCCTGACACCATATTTGCCCATTGGTCAGACCCGCCAATCTGCAAATTGCAGCCATACTCTTTATGCAGATGCTCAAAATCGTGAGCCTGAATAAGACCATACCCCATCTCTAAAAAGGTAAGCCCGCCTGATGCCAGCCTTGACTTGCACGCGTCGGTTGAAAGCATAACGTTAACGTTGAAATGAATGCCAACGTCACGCATAAACGAGATATAGTCATACCCCTTCATCCAGTCATTATTGTTTAAAATGATGGCCGAGTTTTCTCCGTCCGTCTTGATAAACTTTTTAGCAAGCCTTACAACCTGCGCGATGTTTTTATCAATCTGCTCACTAGTTAAAATTGCACGAATATCGCGCCTGCCAGTTGGGTCGCCAATATGCGCCGTTGCCCCGCCAACAATCAAAATTCCGTGGTGCCCCGCGTCTTGAAGGTATTTAAACGTTCTAAGCGAGCAAAGGTGCCCAATATGTAACGCATCGGCCGTTGGGTCAATGCCAAGATAAAAGGTGCAAGGCTTGTCACTATTAAGCATTTCTTTAACAGCGTCCATATTTGTTGACTGATACAACAAACCCCTGTCTTTTAAAAAGTCAAATAATTTTTGTCCGTGAATATTCATCGATTTCATCCTTTTAGAGAAAATTTTTCGTATTATACCACTCTTGATTTTTTAAATCAAGCCTTTTTCTCTTAATTGTGCGTATTTTTAGCCCTAACAAAAACGACTTGCGCACCTCCAC
>USTX01000119.1 GCA_900557655.1 uncultured Eubacteriales bacterium | reverse complement strand
TCTGTTTTCCTAATAGTTTTTCGATTTCGGCCACAAGCTTGTCAATGTCTTTCATCGAAACTGGACGCTTTTCACACGCCTTGATTATACCACTTTTAATTTTCTGCGGCGAAAAAACCTCACGCTCTCCGTTGCTTTTAACAACCAAAACGGGCGTAACCTCGATGGTTTCATACGTCGTGAACCTGCGCCCACATTCAAGGCATTCGCGCCTTCTTTTTATCGCGTTGGTTTCTTCAACCGCACGACTGTCAATAACCTTGCTTTCTTCATTACCACAATAGATACACTTCATAACCTTATTTTAACACAACATCTTGTGTTTAGCAAGTTTTTTTATCCCAAATTTGACGCTAATTTCTACGTCATTCAATTGCCTTTAATTTGCCTTTATGTTAAGCCCCTCTTGTGCTATAAGTTTGACGGCCTGCGAAACCGAACATAACTTGCCCCAGCATCGGCCGTGTGCCCCTTGCTTACATATTTTGACGGCTGCCCTTTGCTGCGATTCTGTTTGGTATGGCGGTCATCCGTATCGGTATCAAGGCGCACCAAAATCACGTCTTCGCCAATCTTTGCGATATGGTCAATCGGGATAAAAATCTCGTCAGCCTTTTTAAAAATCTTTGCCGCACCGGGCACAACCAGCCCCAAAACGCGCCCCGAATCTTTGTCAAAAACAATATCCGTTGCGCGGCCGAGGCGCTTGCCGTCGTGAGTATTAACAATCTCGCGCGACCGAATTTCGTTATAAGTTATCTCCATCTCACCCTCGCTTGCCAGTTTGCTAAATTATATGCCGCTGGGCGCATAAAAGTGCTAAATTTGCGAATAAATGTGCGCACAAAAGGAAAAAATACATTTGTAAATTCGTGGCTTAGAACAAAAATTTTTCAAAAAAAGGAGGTATTAGTGGCGAACATTGTTGTAATTTGCGGTATAAACACCTCGACGCTGCCTAAGTGCGGCGCTAAGGACCTTGAAGAACTTATGAAAAAGGTTAAGGCCGGTGACGAAGCCGCACGCACCCAGTTTATAACCTATAACATGCGGCTGGTTTTGTCTATCGTGCAGCGCTTTAACGTCAACAAAAACAACATCGACGACATCTTTCAGGTCGGCATAATCGGGCTTATGAAGGCGATTGACAACTTTAACATTGACCTTGGCGTTAAGTTTTCAACCTACGCCGTGCCAATGATTATTGGCGAAATAAGGCGGTTTTTGCGCGATAATAACAGCCTTAAAATTTCGCGCAGTCTTCGCGACATCGCTTATCTTGCGCTTCAAGCCAAAGAAAAACTTAACCGAAATGGCGCCGTTGAGCCAAGCGTTGAGATGATAAGCAACGAAATTCACGTACCTATCAAAGACGTGGCGTGCGCCTTAGAGGCCATCAGCGAACCCATCAGCCTTTATGAAACCGTCTATCACGACGACGATGACAGCGCACTTATTATGGACCAACTTAAAGACACCACCACCGAAGACGCGTGGGTTGAACAGCGTATGCTTAAAGACGCGCTTGAAAACATTGGCGAACGCGAACGTCAGATTTTGTTTTTGAGGTATTTTTGTGGCAAAACGCAAATCGAAATCTCAAACGAAATCGGCATAAGTCAAGCGCAAGTATCGCGCCTTGAAAAAAGCGCAATAAGCCAAATTCGCAATATCACGGCGTAACAATAAAAATTTAACCGCACCTTAAAATAGATGCGGTTTTTTCTTGCCAATTTTTCTATTTGCTTTACATATTTAACTTAAAAGTCGAACGCTTTTTAGCGTTTTACTAAAAGCTATTTGCCTTTTAATATTAACTTAAAAGCTTGGCAGTTGAATATCTAACTTACAACTAACTTGCTTTTTTAATAATTTCTTTGGCCTCTTGCTGCTTTCTGTCATACTCTTCTTGGGTTATTTGATTTGTTTCAAGTAAGTAATCACCATAATAATAATTTTGCTTTGTTTGATCTTGCTCCACTATATCTGCACGTTTAAAAACCTTTGCAATTGTTTTAAAAAAGATTTTAGTGTCTGTCCACAGCGAAATTGATTGGACATATTTTCTATCGTACTCGAAAATTTCTTCCCAAGTTGCATTATTTCGGCCATTAACTTGCGCAAGACCTGTTAACCCTGGACGTACCAATGCCCGAATATTTTGATCATCATCATAAAAAATCATATCCTTAACAAGTTTTGGACGCGGACCGATGATACTCATATCGCCTTTGAAAATGTTCCATAGTTGAGGAAGTTCATCAAGGCTGGTTTTGCGTAGAAGATTCCCAAACTTCGTCATTCTTTGTTTATCAGGTAAAAGTTCACCATTTTCGTCTTTTGCGTTGGTCATTGACCTAAATTTATAAAGTTTGAAAACCTTATTGTTTTTCCCTGGTCTATACTGAGAAAAGACCACAGGGCCTCCTAATTTTATGCGGACAAGGATAGCCACCACCGCAATCACTGGTGACAGAATGATAAGCGCAAGGCCAGACAAAAGGATGTCAAAAAAGCGCTTAAAAAACATACTGTAAAGATTTTTACGGTAGGTTTTTGGCGCGGCCCTTCTTTGCGCCCCGC
>USTX01000118.1 GCA_900557655.1 uncultured Eubacteriales bacterium | reverse complement strand
CCATTCATCATCGCCGCCATTGTTAAAAAGCGCAAACAAAAGCGCGCCACTAACTTACAGGCGCACTACCTCTATGGCCGCGAACCCAAAAACGCAAAATAGGGCAATATGTTCCAAATAGCAAATATGCTAATATATGTATTATATTATGAAGAGATGTTTTGACAGACAAAAAACGAAAATAATTTTTGTTTTAGCAATATTAATGTTGCTTTTATCATGTTTTACACCCCTAATTGAGCATGATATTGTTTTTACTGACACATCGTCAAATGTAATCACACTCAACACAAAAAGTATTGATGAAATTGCTAGTCAAGAAAAATATAACAGCTGCGATTATGATATCGTAACCCCAAATCTTGACCAAGGGAACACTAATATTTGCTGGGCTTATGCAACCGCAAGTGCATCTGAAACATCAGTTCTAAAAGATAAGTTAGACAGCAACACAAAAGACACTTTGCGTTTTTCGCCAACACAAATTGCATACAGAACACACAACAGAGAGGCTGACCCACTTGGGAATACTGTTGGGGTTGATTCAAACGATAAATGGGATGTAACAGGAAGTTCGTATAACACATTTTTGATGTTGTCACAATGGTGTGCCCCTGTGGCAGGAAATGTGCCTGCAAAAGCTGATGCCTATGAAAACAATTTATACAGGTTGTTAGACGCTGAACAAATTGATTTATATGAAACCGGGGCATACAGAATAGCTGAAATAAAAAAAGCAATTGCAAAATATGGTGCAATAACTGGGTCATATTTCAACGCCAGAGAAGAAAGTTACTATAACACAAAAGGTGAAACAGGCGATGGAATTTCTCACGCAATGACTATAGTTGGGTGGGACGATACCATCCCAGCAAGCAATTTTCGGCCAAAAACCGCAAGCCAAAATGGAGGGTGGATAATTAAAAATAGTTATAATTCACTTCCCTATTTTTATCTGTCATATGATAGTGCAATTGGTAATACTTGCGGGTTTAAATATGCAAACAAATCGGAATTTGATTTTAACTATTTTTATGACAATGTATCAGAAGCGCCAATGCGAAGTGAAAACAATTCAAAATGCGTTTCAAACGTGTTTAAGGCCAAAAAAGGTGATGAACAACATAACGAATATGTTAAGGCGGTCAACGTTGCTACCTATGGTTATAATCTAAATTGCCAAGTTAAGGTTTACACCAACCTAACCGACCCTAAAAATCCTGAAAGCGGCACCCTTTCTGCCTCTGGCGAAAGAATCTTAGAGTATGGCGGTTATCACACCATTACGCTAAACAATTTGGCAAAAATTGATAAAGGCACTTATTATTCTGTTGTTGTAAGTGTAAGTAGCAATAGTGGCAAAAGCGCATATATCCTATACTCACTTAATACAAGTGAAAACACACATTACAAATCTTCAAATAGTTGGAATAGTATAAATTATGCTGGAAGAATAAAAGCCTATACAGTTTTGCAAGAAAATAAAGAAGTTGAACAAAAAACTGATATTTCTTCTGTTGATCATGGCAACATTTCTTCTGTTTCTTTTACTGGCAAAGAACTTTGCCCTAAGGTAAATTTAACTCTAAATTCACAAATCCTAATTGAAAACATTGATTTCACCACCTCCTATAAAAACAATATAAATGTTGGCATTGCTAAAATCATAATAAATGGAATAGGGAAGTATTCAGGAAGTTTAATTTTAGAGTTTGAAATTTTGCCAATAGACGTGCCAATAAAGCCCAATAGTGAAATAAAAATTCCTAGAAATGCAATAAAATTGTCTGATATCAATTTGCCTGCTGGTTGGCAATGGAAAGACGCAGATTTATTGGTGGAAAATTTAATAAATGCAACAGCAATCTATGTTGGTGAAAACAAAGCTAATTACAAAAACACAACAATGATAATAAATTTACAAAAAGACGAATCTGTTGTTCCAAATCCTGATAATCCAAATTCTAATAGCAATAATAATTTAAAGCAAAGTCGTTTAGACAATATTCGAAAAATAATAATTCCACTTGTTTTAGGGGTGGCATCTATATCGACATTTTCTCTGGTTATAATAAAAATAAAGAAAAAGAAACCAAAATAATTTAACACATTGGCTTAACTAAAAAAACTTGTCATAATTGTAATTTTAATAAACAATAATGACATTACTTGGATGATTTTAATTAAAAATAAAGAAACGCTATATCCACATTACATGGTTTCTATTTTTTATTATGACAAATTCAAAAATGTTAACCATTAGAAGGCTTTTTATTGGCAAATTCTTGACAAGTGGGGCGAGAGTGGGTAAAATAGAGGTTGAAAAACAATGACGGAAGACACGGCGCTGCGGCCGCGCGATTAAGAGAGGTGTTGGTTGGTGGAAAACACTATCGGGCGCGCAGAGGTTATCACTTCCACCAGTTGCTTTTTTGAACAATGACAAAAACGTTGTTAAGTTAAAGGTGAAAAGAGATTGCCACCGCGTCGCAATTCAAGCTCATTTAGCGGCCAGCCCTTCGTCGCAACTCGAACGTGCCTGACGCTCAGCATTGCTAACGCAAGGATTCGCTTTGCTTACATTCGGTTGCTCCTC
>USTX01000117.1 GCA_900557655.1 uncultured Eubacteriales bacterium | reverse complement strand
TCAATAAAGGCCGCCGTTCCGCCCAAACGCTGTGCCTCGGCGATGATATGAAGCGACACCGTTGTTTTACCGCTTGATTCAGGCCCATAGATTTCGATGATACGCCCGCGAGGCACCCCACCAATTCCAAGCGCCAAATCAAGGGTTAAGCACCCCGTTGGGATAACGTCTATCTCTTGATGAGAAACGTCGCCAAGTTTCATAATGCTGCCCTTACCAAACTGCTTTTCAATCTGCGCAATAGCCTGTTCAAGGGCTTTTTCTTTTTCTGACATAAAATCAACCTCTTTCGTTAAATTTTTCCCACTTTTTATACGTTCATTATACACTATGTGCACAAAAAGCGCAAGCAAATTCGAACATTTGTTTAAAAAATTTAAGGTGGTTTTTGTTTACCCATTCTTTCATCAATTTTTAAGTTTATTGATTATCGGTAAGGCTTTGTTTGATAAGCGCGCGCGCGTTCCACGTATAGTTTACGCACGAAATAAGTGTAAGCACTGCCAATTATGCCAACAAGGCCGATAATTCTAATAAATTCAACCTTGCCCCCAAGCACTGCGTTAAGGCCAAGATACAAAAACATAACCATAAGCGCACAGTCTAAAACAAACGACTTGATTTTGCCAAAAATGTCAGCCGCGATAACCGTGCCGTATTTGGCTGCAAGCATACGAATGCCCGAAATCAAGATGTCTCTTAAAACCACAATAAGGATGATAACAACGCTAAGCCAGCCAGTACACACCCCGCGTGAAAGCGCTAAAATAAGCGCGCTGGTTGTTAAAAATTTGTCTGCAATTTGGTCAGCAAAACGGCCAAAATCAGTAACAATGTTGTATTTTCGCGCGATTTTTCCATCAAACAGGTCAGTAAGGCACGCGCAAATATAGATTAAAAGCGCCGCAAAAACGTTAATGCCATACGGAATTGGAAGCAAAAACACAAGTATCATAAGTGGCGTACAAAAAATCCTTGAAAGCGTTAATTTGTTAGGTAAATTCATAATTTTTCTCCTTTAAGGTCACAACCCATCACACGAGTAATTTTAACGGGATACATCCCGCCTACGTCAACAAAATCTTTCGATTTGAAGTAAATAAGATTATCAATTTCAGGCGCTTGGTATTGGCTTCGGCCAACAAACAACTCGCGGTCATAGTCAATGTCTTCATAAACCACGTCCACGGTTTTGCCCACCATAGCGCGAAGATTGGCCTTTTGCACCTTTTCGGCCTCTTTCATAATGGCAAGAAGGCGCTTGTTTTTGGTTTTTTCATTAACCTGGTTCGGCATTTTCGCCGCCACCGTCCCCTCTTCTTTTGAATATGCAAAGAAACCAACTTGGTCAAGCTTATATTTTTTAACAAAATCAACAAGTTCAGCAAAATCTTTGTCCGTCTCTCCTGGGAAGCCCACCATAAACGTCGTACGGATAGCGATATGAACAGGTAACGCGCGGATTTTTTCAACCAGCGCAATGGTCTTTTCGTGATTTATGTGCCTGTTCATCATCTTTAAAACGTTGTCGCTTACGTGCTGGAACGGGATGTCAAGATACTTGCACACCTTATCGTTTGTTACAACTTCATTTAAAAGTTCGTCTGTGACCAGTTCCGGATAGCAATAAAGCAGCCTTATCCACCTAAGGTCTTTGATTTTTGAAAGTTTTTTGATAAGGTCAACAAGTGCAGGCTTACCAAACAAGTCAGTGCCATATTTTGTTACGTCTTGCGCAACCAAAATAAGTTCCGTCGCCCCGCCGTTTACAAGGGATTTGGCCTCGCGAGCCACCTCGTCAATCGGCTTAGACCTAAACCGCCCGCGGATAAACGGAATTGTGCAAAACGTGCAATAGTTTTCGCACCCGTCCGCGATTTTAAGATAGGCATAATGATTAGGCGTTGTTATCATTCGGTTTTCAACGCAGGCTAACGTGCTCGCATCGCCACAGCGCACAATTTGACCGCCTTTGTCGTAAAGGTCACTTACAATCTGCGCGATGTTTGGATAGTCATCAAACCCCAAGAAACAGTCAACCGTTTTAAACTCTTTTTTAAGCTCGGGCAAATATTTTTGAGGCATACAGCCCGTAACGATTATCTTTTCACACTTGCCCTTCTTTTTGTATTCAAGCATTTCATCAATCGTATCAACCGCCTCTTTTCGCGCCTTAGCGATAAACGCGCACGTGTTGATGATAATCACGTTAGCCTCTTTTGGGTCAGACGTAAACCTAAACCCCGCTTGGTTTAGATAAGTTAGCATCGTTTCGGTGTCTACCCTGTTTTTATCGCACCCCAAAGACACGACCCCGATAAGCTTTTTCGTTAGTTGTTTTGTTAATTTACTACTTGTTTCATTCATTAAATATCACCAAAAATTTGTTTAAATTCGTCCATAGAAATAGTTGGTTCGCGATTTTTGCTGCCGTCACCCGCCGTGACGTAACCCCTTACTTCCATCTGGTCAACAATACGCGCCGCGCGGTTAAACCCAACATAAAATCTGCGCTGAACCATACTTATTGACCCCTTGCCACACTCTATAAAATATTTTAAAACTTGTGGCATAAGTTCATCCATCTGGTCGCTATGGTCAACAGGCTGCGCGCCCGAAGACACGGCCG
>USTX01000116.1 GCA_900557655.1 uncultured Eubacteriales bacterium | reverse complement strand
CCCTTGGGGGAGGATGGTCGCAGGGAGCGCAGAGCGACACCAGACAGAGGGGGTATAAAATCAACTTTAAAAGCGGACTTAGACCCCCTCCGCTTTACCACGCTTAACGCTTTAAAGCAACCCTCCCCCTAAAGGGGGCGGAGTTGGGAAGTATATATATCAATTCGTCAGTCGATTTTTAAAATCGACAAAAACGCCTCGCTTGGGAGTTCGACAGAGCCAAGCATACGCATTTTCTTTTTGCCCTCTTTTTGCTTTTCAAGCAGTTTGCGCTTACGTGAAATGTCGCCGCCACTTGGCAAGAACATCTTTGCGCATGGCCTTTACCGTTTCGCGCGCGATGACCTTGTTGCCTATGCTGGCCTGAATTGGTATTTCAAACAACTGCCTAGGCACAACCTCTTTTAACTTTTCTGTTATCCCGCGGCCGCGCTCGTAGGCCTTGGTTCGGTGCACTAAGATTGACAACGCGTCGCACACCTCGCCGTTAAGCAAGATGTCAAGCTTAACCATATCGCTTTCACGAAAGCCCGCCATCTCATAGTCAAAACTGGCGTACCCGTGCGTGCGCGATTTAAGCTTGTCAAAAAAATCATAAACAATCTCGCCAAGCGGCAGGATATACGTCATCTTAACGCGGTTGGCTTCAAGGTATTGCATATCAATAAACTCGCCACGCTTGTTAGTAGCCAAGTCCATAATCGCGCCAACAAACTCAGGCGGCGTAAACACGTGCGCGCGAATAATCGGCTCTTCTATTTTTTCAATCTCTTGCACGGCGGGCATATTGCACGGGTTAGACACCGTTAAAACCTGCCCGTTCGTTTTGGTTATTTGATAGCTTACGCTTGGCGCCGTTGTGATGATATCAAGGCCAAACTCGCGCTCTAACCTTTCGGTTATAACCTCCATATGCAAAAGCCCCAAAAAGCCGCAGCGAAACCCGTAGCCCAGCGCCGTGCTGGTTTCAGGGCTAAATTCAAGCGACGCATCACTTAATTTAAGTTTGCAAAGCGCGTCTTTTAAAAGGTTGTATTTCGCGCCGTCAATCGGAAATATGCCCGAAAACACCACTGGCATAACCTGCCTGTACCCCGCAAGCGCCTTAGTGTTTTTGCCAAGTTCGGCGATAGTGTCACCAACGCGGATGTCTGAAACCGTTTTGATGCTTGCAGAGATATACCCAACCTCGCCCGCGTGCAAAATGTCTTTCTCGGTCGCTTTTGGCGTAAAGATACCAACCTCAACTACCTCAAACTCTTTGCCAGTTTGAAGCATCTTTATTTTCGTGCCAGCCTTAACCTCGCCCTGCATAATTCGCACCAAGCACACCGCGCCCTTATAGTTATCATAGAAACTATCAAAAATAAGGGCTTGAAGGTCGGCCGTGTTATCCCCTTTTGGGGCGGGCACACGTTCGATAACCTGCTCGATTACCTGCGTGATGTTGATGCCCTCTTTGGCGCTTACAAGCGGTGCGTCTGAGCAGTCAATACCAATAACGTCTTTAACCTCTTTTTTAACCTCGTTTGGACGGGCGCTTGGCAAGTCAATTTTGTTAATAACGGGCACGATTTCAAGGTCGTTTTCAAGCGCAAGATAAACGTTTGCTATCGTTTGCGCCTCAACGCCTTGGCTGGCGTCAACAACAAGAATCGCCCCCTCACATGCCGCAAGCGAACGGCTTACCTCATATGTAAAGTCAACGTGGCCGGGCGTGTCAATAAGATTTAAGGTGTAATTTTTGCCTTTATAGGTATAATTCATAGTAACGGGCGCAAGTTTGATAGTTATGCCCTTTTCGCGCTCTAAGTCCATACTGTCTAAAAGTTGGTCTTTTTTGTCACGCTCTGAAATAAGGCCGGTCGTTTCCATAATGCGGTCAGCAAGCGTGCTTTTACCGTGGTCAATATGGGCAATTATTGAAAAATTGCGAATATGTGAAAGGTCTTTGTTTGCCATAATCTTCTCCATTAAATTAAAATTATTTTAGCGTATTGCCCCCAAAAATGCAAGTAATTGACCTGATTTTGTAATTATCACGCGAAAAAAAGCATAAAAAGTAAAAAAAAGCAAGAAATGTGTCAAAAATACTAGAAAAATTTTTAAAAGTATTGTAGAATATTAGAAAGCCAAACAATTTTTGGTTCTTTTGGAGACCTTATGAATATTTTTGAAACTTGGATAGCAACTAAACCCATCGCTCATCGCGGGCTTCACAGTGACACTGTTCCTGAACTCAGCCTTCTTTCTTTTGAAAAAGCGATTGAAAATAATTATGCCATTGAACTTGACGTGCGTGCGCTGGCAGACGGCACCGTTGTGGTTTTCCATGACGACACGCTTGGCCGTATGACGGGGCGTGACGGATATCTGTCTAATTTAAAGTATGACGATATTCGTGACATCAAACTTCTTAAAACCAGCGAGCGTATCCCCACTCTTAAACAAACGCTTGATTTTGTTGCGGGGCGCACTCCCCTTTTGATTGAAATCAAAAATATGGGCAAGGTTGGCGACATTGAAAAAGAAGTTTTTAAACTTTTAAGTTCGTATAAGGGCGAAGTGGCCGTTCAAAGCCTTAACCCCGCCACCCCTGAATAGTTTTAAAAAAATGCGCCCACCATCAAA
>USTX01000115.1 GCA_900557655.1 uncultured Eubacteriales bacterium | reverse complement strand
TGCCGTACGTGACGTCTTGTAAGCCTCGCATTTTCTGCACTTAATCGCTCAATTTAGCGGTTTTTAGTCGTTTTTGTATGGAAGCAACGCCATAACCCTCGCCCTCTTAATAGCGTTCGTGAGTTCGCGTTGGTGCTTAGCACAAACCCCAGTTGTTCTTCTTGGGATAATTTTGCCCTTCTCAGTCATAAAACGACGGAGTTTTTGAGCATCTTTATAGTCAATAGACTCAACTTTATCAGTACAAAAAGCGCACACTTTTTTAGGTTGCTTTCTTACTTTTTTAGGGTTTTTATCATCAACGACAGCGTTATTGTTATTTTGCTTTCTCATTGTGATTCTCCTTTAATTAGAATGGAAGATTGTCATCGTCAATAGGCTCAAACTTATTAACGGTTTCAGTCTTCGTTTTAGGTTTTGCGCCATCGTCCGCCGCGCCATCAGCGTTAGAATTTTTAGTTGACAAAAATTCAACGTTATCAGCAACGATTTCGGTTACATAGCGCCTTTGGCCGTCCGTACCCTCATAACTGCGGGTTTGCACCGACCCAACAACGGCCACTTTGCTGCCTTTTTTGATATATTTATAGCAGTTGTCAGCCTGACTTCTCCACGCGATAACAGGAAGAAAGTCTGCCTCTCTTTCGCCGTCAGCGCTTGTGAAGTTTCTTTGAACAGCAACCGTAAAACGGCAGAAATTTACGCCGTTAGTTGTGGTTGTAAGTTCAGGGTCTTTGGTAAGATTACCAATAATAATAACTTTGTTCATACTTTTATCCTCTTTCAAACTAATCTTTTTTGTCAACCATAGTTCGAACAATACCATCGGTGATTTTCATTAAAGCAGTAAGTTTGTTAGGAACTTCTGGTGCGCTTGTGAAATTCATAAGCACATAGAAACCCTCATTTTTGTAATCAATGGCATACGCAAACTTTTTAAGACCAAGCATTTGTGGGTCTTCGCATTCACCGCCATTGTCACGAACAAACTTAGCAAACTTTTCAGCAAGGGCTGCGCGAGATTCGTCACTTACACTTGCATCGATGATATAAAGCAATTCATATTTGTTCATCAACGTTTACCTCCTTTTGGACTTAATCGGTTTGGGGATCACGCCCCAAACAAGGATTACGACTTTATTATAACTAATATTTTTACATTTTGCAACACTTTATTTAAATTTTTTCAAGCAATTTAAAATTTTTAAGTTTTTAGGTTAAACTAAAATTGACAAGCGCGTAAAATTAATGTATAGTGTTTTTGTATCAAATATTATTTGGAGAAAATATGGCACTTAAAAAAGACAAACTTAAATCACAGCTTAGTTCGGCCATAAATGCGCAACCTGACGCTGCCCCGCCTCACACAGACGCAAGAGCGATAGATAGCATCACAAAAAACGAATCCGCAAAAATGGGCGAAAAAATTGAAGATAAAAAGGGCTTCGTTAATGCTAAAAAGGTTAAACGTGCTGACACCAAAAAGGCTGAAAAGATTGAAAAAGAATTGACGAAAAAATCTAAAAATAACGCGCCTAAAAAGGTCAAAAAAGGTAAAGAGGTTGAAGTCAAGCCCGTACGCGTTCGCCGAATTAAAACCGATTTTAAAAACGGCCTTACTCTTGAACAAGTGGCTGACCGTAACGAAAAAGGCCTTAACAACTTAATGCCTAACACCAACGTTAAAACATATCGCAGTATTTTTGTTGAAAATATATGCACATTTTTTAACATTCTTTGTATCGCAATATTTATAAGCCTTGCTGCTGTTGGTGCGTGGAGCAACTGCATCTTTATGTTTATTATCGTGGCAAATATTGCCATCGGTATTATTCAAGAGATTCGCGCAAAACGTACTATTGAAAAGTTAAGCCTGCTTACAGCACCCGTCGTTAAAGTTGTCCGAGATGGTATTGAATACACAATATCTACACAAGAAGTTGTTTTAGACGATATCATCTTGCTTTCAACAGGAAAGCAAATTGTTGCTGACTGCTCTGTTGTTGATGGTGCGATTGAAGTTAATGAAAGCCTTTTAACCGGTGAAAGCCTGCCCATTAAAAAGAAGGTGGGCGACACTATTTTGGCGGGCAGCTTTGTTGTTTCTGGGACGTGTTACGCCCGCGCAGACAAGGTCGGCTCCAACACCTATATCCAACAACTTTCCGCAAAGGCAAAAAAATATAAAAGGCCAAAAAGTGAGCTTTTCAGTTCGCTTAAACTTATAATTAAAGTTATTTCGATTATCCTTATCCCTATCGCCATTTTGATGTATATCAACAACTATATGGCAAGCCTTTCGACAACAACGTCAGGCAAGGTGGTTGACACGATTACCAAAACCGCGGGCTCAATTGTTGGAATGATTCCGTCAGGGATGTTCTTGCTTTCATCAGTTGCGCTTACCGTTTCAGTTATCAAACTTGCGCGACGAAAAGCATTAGTTCAAGACCTTTATTGTGTTGAAATGCTTGCGCGCGTAAACGTGTTGTGTCTTGACAAAACGGGTACGATAACTGACGGTACGATGAAGGTGTATAACTGTATTCAGTTAAACAACACCGACGTTACCTTAAAGCGCGCGATGGGCAGCATGCTTAGCGCCCTTCCCGATATCAACCAAACAAGCCAAGCGCT
>USTX01000114.1 GCA_900557655.1 uncultured Eubacteriales bacterium | reverse complement strand
GTATTTTTTCCGATGTTCTAATACACTAATATGGAACTATAAAAAACACAGGATATAGCGCCTTTGCTATATCCTGTGTTTTAAATTAACTTTAAATTAATTTATTTGTAAGTATTTATTTAATAAAACATTAATTTTGCATTTAATTTAATCTTAGAAAAAACCTAGCGATAAATTATGTTAAAAATAAATCAAAAAATAATTTTTATACATAAAAAACCACTAAATAAATAGTGGTTTTTTTAATACTAAATATTTAATATAATTATTCGTATCACATAATTATATGCTTGTAAATAATAATTAAAAAACAAATTAATTTTTTTTTAATTATTATACATTATTCAACATCGCCTTCGTTGTTTGGTGCGGTGATGTCTACTTTATCACTAACCTCGATTGTTTCGCCGCCATCCTCGGTCATATCCTCAGCGATATGGTCAGCAATCGCAACACTTTTTACCTTAGCATCGTCTTTAAGGCGCATAATCCTTACGCCCTGTGACGCACGCCCAACCTTAGAAATTGATGAGGCTGGCACGCGAATAATAACTCCATTATCGGCTATTATCATAACGTCGTCAGAGTCGTTGTTTAAGGTTAACAATTTCGCCGGTCTTTTCGTTTAATACAGCCGCTTTGATACCCTTACCGTTTCGGCCTTGCTGGCGATACTCTTCTGGGTCCGTCCTTTTGCCATACGCGTTCTCGGTTATGGTTAAAATGTCATTGCCCTCTTTTAAAACAATCATATCAACCATCTCGTCGCCACTATCAAGACTCATCGCCTTAACACCCATAGAGTCGCGCCCCGTTTTGCGCACGGTTTTCTCGTTAAACCTTATGCACTTGCCCTGACGCGATGCAATCATAATGTCCTCGTCGCCATCCGTTACGGCCACGCTTATCAAGCTGTCGCCATCAAGCAGGTTAATGGCAATCTTGCCCGATTTTCGGATGTTTTGATACTCGCTAAGCGGCGTCTTTTTAATCATACCGCGCTTAGTTGCGATAAGCAGATACCCTTCAGTTCGGTCAGTAAGTGGGATAATCGTTTCAACCTTTTCGTCTTTTTCAAGTTCAAGCAGGTTCACAATCGCGCGCCCACGTGCTGTTTTTTGCGCCTCTGGAATTTCATACGCACGCGTGCAATAAACCTTGCCAAAGTTAGTGAAATATAAAATGTCATCGTGCGTGTTTGAAATAAACATACTCTCAACAAAGTCTTCTTCTTTGGCCTTGTGCCCCGTTACCCCCTGTCCGCCGCGGTGCTGAGATTTGTATTCAGCAACTGGCAAGCGCTTGATATACCCAAAGTGCGTCATTGAGATAACAACGTCTTCGCGTTCGATAAGGTCTTCAATGTCAATCTCACTTAAATCTTGGCAAATCTCACTGCGGCGCTCGTCACCAAAACGCTCTTTAATGTCAGTTAGGTCTGCAATGATAATGTCAAGAACCTTTTGTTCGCTTGCTATGATGCCTTTAAGCTCTGCTATAAGGTCAACAATGTTTTTAAGCTCTTCGTTAAGCTTCTCAACTTCAAGACTGGTTAGCCTTTGAAGTTTCATATCCAAAATCGCATTCGCCTGAATGTCACTAAGCAGATATTGTTCCATAAGCTTAGTGTTTGCATCAGCACGGTCTTTGCTGGCCTTAATCGTTGCGATAACGTCGTCAATGTTAGCAAGCGCAACAACCAAGCCCTCTAAAATATGTGCTCTTTCCTGCGCGCGCGCTAAGTCATATTTGGTTTTTCTTATAACAACGTCTTTCTGGTGGTCTATATAAACGGCCAAAAGTTGCTTTAAGTTAAGCGTTTTGGGCTGCCCGTCAACCAGCGCCAAAAAGTTGATGCCAAAACCTGTTTGCAGCGCGGTGTGTTTATACAGATAGTTCAAAACAACCTGTGGCTGCGCGTCTTTTTTAACATCGATAACAATGCGCATACCCTTTCGGTCGCTTTCATCTTTGATGTCAGCAATGCCCTCAATGCGCTTGTTTTTAACAAGGTCTGCCATTGAAATAATAAGCTCTGACTTGTTAACCTGATACGGAATTTCGTCAATAATGATGCGATTATGCTTTTCAGTTTGCTCTATCTCGCAACGCCCGCGAACAACAACGCCGCCGCGCCCCGTAAGATACGCGTTTCTAAGCGCCGCCTTGCCCATAACAACGCCGCCCGTTGGATAGTCTGGCGCTGGGATAATATCCATCAACTCGTCAATCGTAATCTCTGGGTTTTTAATCTGCGCGATAATTGCGTCACATACCTCATTTAGGTTATGAGGCGGAATATTAGTTGCCATACCAACTGCGATACCATCTGACCCGTTAACCAAAAGGTTAGGAAATCTTGATGGCAAAACCGTTGGCTGTTTGCGCGTTTCATCAAAGTTAGGCACAAAGTCAACCGTTTCTTTATCAATATCGCGAAGCATTTCGTTGGCCAGTTTTGACAGCCTTGACTCAGTATAACGATAAGCCGCAGGAGGGTCACCGTCTACCGAACCAAAGTTACCGTGACCATCAACCAACGGATACCTTATCGAAAAGTCTTGCGCAAGCCTAACAAGCGCGCCATAAACCGAACTGTCGCCGTGTGGGTGATACCTACCCAAAACGTCACCAACGGTGGGTGCACATTTTT
>USTX01000113.1 GCA_900557655.1 uncultured Eubacteriales bacterium | reverse complement strand
CCGCCGTTGCTCCTTTAAAGGATAAAATCATCATAAAAAGCGTAAAAACCGTGCCGATTATCCACTTAAAAAGAGACTTAAAAAAGCCATTAAGTCTTGAAAAATTTCGGTTAGCGCTAAAACAATTTACAACCGACAAAACCAAAACACACGTAAATAAAGGCAATAAAATATGCGTAAAAATATTAGAAATCATCGACGATAAAAACATAATTGTAGGCGAAAAACTTGCAACGGTAGACGCGCCCCCAACCGCAGTCATAAGCGTTAAAAGAATGGGGAAAATCGCATTCATCTGACGCCCAAGCGTGGTGATAGTTTTGGTTGTTTTTGAAATTATTGCCCCTGCAATCGTTAAAATTATAAGTGCAATAACGCCAATGCACACAATCCTTACCACATCACTTATGCCCGACTGTTTGTGCGAAAGCAAGTTGTTATAAAGACAATATAAAAGCGCAACAACCAAAACCAAAAGCAAGGTTGAAAAAGATTTTTTAAAACCAATAAGCGCCGAGTTTGCTATGCTTTTTAAAACGCCACCAAAGTCAGCAACAAGCTCACCGCGGATAATTGAAAGCACGGTTTCTTTAAAAGAAAGCCCGCCAAACACCATCTCGCCGGCTTCGCCAATCTCGCTTGCCAATGCGTCAAGTTCGCTAAAATCAATCTCGTTTAAATCTTTTTCAACCTGACCGTCAAGTTCTTTTTCAATCTCTTGTTCGGTCGGCGGCGCATCAACTTCTGCAAGAGCAACCTGCCACGCCTCCCCCATTTTGTAAGGAGCGCCCAGGCTTAGAAAAACCGAAAATATTAAGCTTACGACAAGAAAAACAAGTGCCAGCCGCTTCAATAAATTTATATCAATTTGCCTGCTGCGCTTTGGCGGTTTTTGTGATACAATATTTTTTTCGCACGCTTTATTTTCTGCATTTTTTACCTTATTTTGATATTTTTTTAATATATTTTGTTTATTTTGATATAATTTTGCGTTTTTTGTTATCATACAACAATGCTCACTATTGATTTGATAATAGCACGGATGATAGGCAAAGCAATGACTAAAATAGCAATTTTACCGCCTAAAATAATCTTATTTGCAAGCAATTTATTTCCGCTGTCTTCGGCGAGGTCGCTGCAAAATTCTGTAACATATCCCACACCCATAACCTTTAAAAGAGGTACTGTTATGTTTGTTCCCAACTTGAAGTCGCTTGAAAATGTAACGAATTCATCAACCACAATTTTGGCCTCATCAATTAAAATTAAAGACATTAACAGGCCGCCCGCCAGACTTACAACAATCGCGAGGTCGGGTTTATATTGCTTAACCGTTAAAAACGAAATAACGGTTACAATGCCAACGCCAAGAATTTTAAACAGCATCACCCCACCTCCTTTTGTTTACGCAAAACATCCAGCCGTTTAATCTCACTATAACTTTTTTGCTTAAAGCAACCACAACTTGCGCCGTAAATTGTCAGTAAGCTAAATTTAAATGTAGTCATGCATTCATTAACACAATTTAATAAAAACTACTTTAAGCGATGCTATTAATAAAGATTAAACATTGTTTTGATGGACATAAACAAATCGCCCACCATCCCAAGAACCATAACCAAAACAACAACCAACCCCGCAAGTGTTGCAAGCGTGGCTATTTCGCTTTTTCCGCTGTGGTTTAAAATTTGTGAAATCACCGCGGTTAAAATGCCAATGCCAGCAATTTTAAAAATGATGTCGATACCCATGTCTCCCTCCCTGATTATGTTTTAAAATTGATTTAATAACCAGCCTTATACAGAATTTATTGCGTATTAAACTATCTAAATTAATATTGACAATATTTAAAGTAGACTAAGTTTTCAATGAAAAGGCTAAAAGATTATTATTGCAAGTGTTAATCCAAGCCCCAAAGATAGTTTAAAGCCAAGCCGTCCTTTTTGTGTTTCGTCTTCACTTGCGCCTTTTAAACAATTTTCAAACTGACTTTTAAACCCTTTGATGCGTTCGGCCTCAGTTAGGTAGTCTGCCTTGCCAAGATTAGCAAACATCTGCGTTACCAAATCTGCCTCTTGCTTTGTTAAAAACTCTGGCACTTTTATCTTAGAAATATCAAAATGTTGGTTTTTAATATCGAATAAAAATGCGCGAAATACCGATTTATTTTGCGCAATATATTTATCGATAAGGTCACTAAATTTTTCGCGCGAAAAACTTAAATTTTGTTCGTATAATTTACAAAAACTGATGGCGCCGTCTAAAAACTGTTTGCGCTTTTTAAATTTATCGGCGTAAAACCATCCCGCAAGCCCACTAAAAACGACGATCAAACAACAAACAACGGTCATCTATAACCTCCTTTATTTATCACCCATAAGTAACGTAATGCCCAACGCAATATTACAAATGTAAAGAAAACTGCGCGCTTTAATATTAAAGCACCCACTAATTATTACGTTACCGCGGGTTTGTAAAGCGTGTAAAGTGAAGCATCAAAAATGTGTTCATACGTGCCCGCCCCACACCGAGAAGACAAAACAACGATGCGCTCAAAAACCTTTTCTTTTAAAAGAGTCGCAAGTTCGGCACGATTTTCAAGGTCATTTATGCTTGCACCGTGCGCCGTTGCAACAACCTTAACTCCTGAAAACGCCGCCGCTTTAACAGCCTCCGAGTCAGCCGCCG
>USTX01000112.1 GCA_900557655.1 uncultured Eubacteriales bacterium | reverse complement strand
GGGCGATTCGGCGCGCTTGGCCACCCCGTTTGTGACATAGACACGGGCGCACTTTTGCCCATTGATGACGGCGCGATTTATGGCTGTAATATCGTCGGCGTGGCGCGCGGAGAGAGGGGTAAGCCGGGTGAGCTAAGAGGGCTGTTTTTAAAGGGCGGCGACCAAGTCGGCGTGCTTGACAACAACACAAATTTCGGCGTTTTTGGATGCCTTCAAGAGGAGGCACTGCCTAAGGTAGCCGGCGAAACTATGCTTACCGCGCCGCGCGAAAACGTTAAAATCGGCCGCGCAATCGTTAGGTGCACCGTTGACGGAACCACGCCCGAAAACTTTGACATTGAAATCATCAAAACCAACACCTTCTCTTCAAGTGCGCAAAAAAATATGGTGATAAGAATCACCGACCCGCGCCTATTAAACAAAACTGGCGGCATTGTGCAGGGTATGAGCGGCAGCCCTATTATTCAGGATGGAAAGCTGATCGGCGCCGTAACTCACGTGTTTGTAAGCGACCCAACCAAGGGTTTTGCCACCTTTATCGATAATATGATAGAGTCTTAACTGACGCATTTATGGCCTGAAAGCACATTAAGCCCCCGCAGTATTTTAAAATTATACAAATTAATTCAAAAATATTCAAAATAGTTTGCTTTTTAAATTGGGTTGTGGTATAATCGGTGTAATTAAGGTGATTTAGCGTAAGCGGAGGGGTGGCGATGAAACTAAACGTTGTTGGCTTTTCTGGCAAGGTTAAAAGGGTTGAAAGAGATAATCTTTATGGGCATTGCGCGCAATTTCAGTCAGCGGGCGTGCTTTTAAGGCTTGACGAATTTATTTATCGGCTGGTTACTTTTAAGCCTGAGGCGATTATTATTGACGTGCGTCTTATGCGTGATAGTTTTGCGTTTTTTAAGTTGATTGACGTTTTAAAGTTTGGCTTTGGATGTAACATTATGGCGGTTAAAGGCGTAAACAACATCGATTTTGGCGGTATTAGCAACACCAAATCGCGCAGTTGGAAGGTTGGAGCGTCGCGATTTTTGCTTACGGTTATCCGTCCAAACGCAACGAATATTCATTGCGTTGTTGATAGCAAAACGCTTGCAAAATTAAAGCGAAAGAGCCTGCTTTGTCAAACGCTTGGATATAGTTTTTTAATTCGCTCGATTGAGATTTGTGGCAACAAAAACAATTTTATTCGCAACATCACTGATGAGGTTTATAAGCCTATCGCCGTTGAGTTTGGAACAGACTATAAAAATGTAGAGCGCAACATTCGGCATATGGTTGGTGGCAAGCGCGTGACCACAATCACAAGCGGTGACACTATAAAGCGCTTTGGTCTTATGTTTAACAGTTAGGTTTTAAATAAATTTTCAAACTGGTCATATAATTAAGTATGAGCAGTTTTTTTATGCGCGCGGCGGATAATTTTTCGTTGCATTTGCGGCGGTCACGGTGGGTGTTTTTTTCGCTTGCAATTGTATTTTTGGTGGGCGTTGCGCTTGGAATCTGCGCGATTTGCAGCGATACAAGCTTTACAAAAATCTTAAACCCCAGCGACAAATTGATGTTTGAGTTTATCGCGGGGACGGCGCCGACCGTGTCTATCTTTTTTGATAAGCTACTTGAATTTGGCCTTTTGTTTTTGGCCATCTTTGTGCTTAATTTAAGTATTTACAGCGGTGTTTTGTCATTCGCGGTGTTTGGGTTTCAGGTCTTTTTGCTTGTTATAACCAGTTCGGTTATTATCTCGCTTTATGGGTTTGTTGGTATACTTAACGTCATCTTTTTTGTGGTGCCGATTAATGTTTGTTTTTTGATTGTTTGTGGCCTTTTTATATCTTTTGCGTGGGCACGTGCTAAGGATGCTAAAAGGTTTAATCTAAGTTTTGGCGAAAGTTTTAAGTTTTCAAATCTGCCATTGGGCTCGCTTGCTTGTCTTTTTTTGGCCGTTGCTATCTGCGCTGTGCACTCGTTTGTTATCCCATTGCTTATAAAAAGTTTTCTTATTTTTGCGTACTAGTATGACGGGTTTTATGTGTTAAATTAGTTTGAGCCTTGCTTACAAATACAAAAGCGCGTCAAGGGGAAAAATTGCAAAAGGGCGGCGAAGAATAACAATGTATAAAAGTGACGTGCGGGGCGCAACCTAACAACAAAGGAGAGAATTATGAAAAAATTTTTCTTGTTTTTGTTAGTTTTTGCATTAATCTTTTCGCCATTTTGCAACTTTAAAAAGGCGGTATTTGTTGCGCGCGCCGAGTCAAGCCAACCTTTTAAAATGGATGCAGGAAGCCAATTTGCGCCCACAAAAAACGTACAAAAAGCACCCAAAAATAACGACGCTAATCCGCAGCCAGCGCCTGAGATTAAACTTGCGTCAAGCGCAAAGGCTGCGCTTTTAATGTGTGCGGACACGGGCACGGTTATCTTTGAAAACAACGCGGACGAGAGGCTACCAATCGCCAGTATGACCAAAATGATGACGTTGATGCTGGTTTTTGAAGCCATTGACGCGGGCAAGATTGAACGCGAACTGGGGCGGCGCGCGGCGGAAACGTTTGACCGCGGAATTATAAAAACCGTCGATTGGTATTTGCAAAAAATGCGCTAAATAAAAATGCCGGAAAAAACCGGCATTTTTATTTTGTTTTTTTTCTGAACGCAGCGGCAAATATTATCGCACCCGCAATAAACA
>USTX01000111.1 GCA_900557655.1 uncultured Eubacteriales bacterium | reverse complement strand
TTTGAACCTCAACAAAACCAAGGTCGTTCATCTTGTTTCTAACAAAGTTAAGAATTTTTGAACGCTTAACAATGATATCATGCATGTGTGGGTTTCTTAGGTTAAGATAGCGGTATTTAAGCCTTGCATCCTCGGGTGCCGTAACGTCTGCTATCTCAAAAGGCAGCGCTTGGGTACACTCGCCAAGAACTTTTATTTCGCTTACAACCACCTCAATATCGCCCGTTGGCATATGTGGGTTTTTGCTTGATCTTTCAATAACCGTACCACTTACAGATATAACCGTTTCTTTGCCAATGCCCACAATTTTTTCTTCATCAACCGTCAATTGCGTCAAGCCATAGTGGTCACGAAGCGTTACAAAGGTTATACCCCCAAGTTTTCGTATTGAATTAACCCACCCAGCCATGCGCACCTGTTTTCCAACGTCCGTTATTCTAAGTTCGCCACAGTTGGTGTTTCGATAAATATTTTCTTTCATAAGTTCTCCTTAAACAAAAAAGACAACCAGCCCGATTTGTTACATTAATTTTAAACAAATACAAGTTGATTGTCAATATTTTTAGAAATTCCGCCTTAAATTGCTCACGAATGTTTCTAATTTTTGTCCTTTTAAGCAATTTGTTGCGTTATGCATAGAAATTGCCTTTTTGGTACTCTTTGTGGATTGAATACCCAACGTAGGTCTGCCACGTGTTAGTGTTCCACTTAGCATAAAGAGTGATATTCCCCACTATCTTTTGGTTGGTGTATTGCGTTGAAAGGCTGCTTTCAAAGAACCACCCGGCGAAGGTATAATCCGTAAGCGTCCAAAGATATTTAACCTTTTTCCAGTTATACTCGCCACCCGCCCCAGTGCGCGCACGTGAAGACGATGGGATATTTGAAATGCTTTCGCCCTCGTCAACCCAAATTTCATTAACCGCTGACCCGCCGTTAGTTACAAACGTAACCTTGTATGCGTGCGTGGTTTTTATAAGCACCCACTTAGCATAAAGATATGCGCCGCCGCGAGGCATAGTGGTTTCATTAAATCGTGTTGTCTCTTCAAAAGTATCGCTGAGGTATCACCCGCCAAACTCATAAAGATATTTTATGCGATTTGCGCTGTCAACAACAATTCGATTGCCTAGTTGCGGTATATTTATCTGCGCGCCGATTTCGGCCGTGATTGGACTAACCGCATCTCCGCCCTGTGAATCAAACGTGATGGTATAGGTTTTAACACTGTCAACCGAGAAGCTGCTGCTATTTCGGTTAACCATTTCAATACCCTCGCCAAACGCGTAGTTGTTCATATAGTTTTGTTCGCCTGATACATCAACCGCCGCGCCAACATTGTTAAGCGTCATATTATTTGTTGAAATATTGATCGTGCATACGTTTGCAAGAGGCATATGAATGTTAAAGGTAAGTTTTGATAGATACTCGCCTATCGCGCCGTCTCTGCCTATTGTGAAGTTAAGTTCGGCGTTACCAAGTTGGCTGTTATTAGCTATTTCAGCAAGGTTGATGATAATGGTTTGAACGTCGCCTTTTGCTGAAAAGCCCTTTAAGATGTTGCCAAAATTAATAGGCTCGGTGCGGTTTTGCGCCTTTTGCATAGCGGCATTGATTTCTTTCATAATGTTTGACGAAAAGCCAAAACCATATTCAAGAAGATAGTATGTAAAGTTACGTAAAAACTCGCTCGTGTGAACCATAACGCACTTTTGATAGTCATAGTAACTAAGATACCTGCTTATCTTTTCACTGCGATAGATATACGCCATCCCGTTTTCAATATATATTGAAAGGTTTCGGTTTTTAGGCAGCTGCAACACGCTGTCTGGCGCCTCATAACTGTCATAATTGACGCCGGTGATAACCGGAATGTCTTTAATGTCAATAATTATCGTTGGCTTGCCATTAATCATTTTAACCTTGATATATGCGTTAACGTCCATATTAATGTCTATGCCAATGATATTAGCGTTGATTTTAAGCGTGCTGGTTATATTAAAGTCTGTAAGATTTGACGTATTTATAAACGCCTTTAACAATTGCGCGCTGCCCGAAATATCAATAAAGTTAGCGTCCGTAGTGTCAACAAACCTGCTCTTTTCGCTTTCTTGCGGAGTTATCCCGCGATACTCGTTAAGCCTTATTTGAATGTTTGAATATTCATTTTCGGCCGCGTTCGTGCAAAGGTTTATTATATTGAGCGTGCTTAAAACGCCGTTATTTGTTGTTATCTCAAACGAGATGTCAGCGTGATTGCCCGTCATCTCGCCGTTTAGGGTAACTTTAAGCCTGTCGCCTTTAAACTCAAACGAACGGATGTAACTTAGATAATTAAGCGGGTTGCCACTAATAGAAGGCATAATGCCAGCAATCGTGCTTGAATCAACCCTGTCGCCCGTGAAGTCTTTTAAGAACGAAATGCTGTCAGGGTCAATGCCCACCAAATCACACGCGATAACCAAAATCTCAAACAAATTGTTTTGCGCAATCTTAACTTTAAGCCCGCCAACGTTAGCATAAAGGAAGTCATTAAGATACGCCGCCGTAACGGTAAGGTTGGTATTTCCACTTACTATTGCAGAACCGTTGGCCATAAATTTGTTAACATTTTCAAGAATTAAGCGGATGTCAACATTTAAATAGTCGCCGCCATTTCGTTTTACCTGCGCGGCACCCGAAAGATCATATTTTCTAGCGTTAGCCGTTGTCATAACCGCGTCGATAAAGGTTGTTACCTGCGTGTAAGGCCTAAA
>USTX01000110.1 GCA_900557655.1 uncultured Eubacteriales bacterium | reverse complement strand
CCTGACTATTGTCTTGCGCGTTGTAATAATAAATAGCCTCAACGGTTATGCCTTCAAACTCGCCATCTGTCATAATCATTGACTGATAAACTTCTTTGAATCTGGCCGTGAATTTAACGTTACAGTGAAGCGAAAGGATAACAAGATTGTTGCCCTCAAAGCGGACGTTGCCTGAGTTAACGGCGCGATAATAGTCAAACGTGCCATCGTCACCCGTGTTGCCAAAGTCATACATCTTTTCGTTATAATTGCGCATATAAACCTGAACGCTGTTTAAGAAATAGTATGCAAGGCCGTCGCCGCTGGTTACCTTTGTAATAGCATCAAAATGCGCCATTTCTTTAACGATAACTTCCTCGTCGCCCGTGGTTGTGTTAAGCTTATGAGTATACTTTTTGTCAACCGCGATGGTGTACGCACTGTCATAATAATAGGCGTCTTTGGCGGCTGAATAAAAGACTTCGATATAGTTTGGCGCAACCGACGTGCCCGTGTTGATATAAAGCCCGCGCACCGTGTAAAGAAGGCGAGACGGAACAATGTCATCGTTGCTGTAACTAAACGACCCGTCTGCGTTTTTCGTGCGCTTGTAATAATAGTTTCCATTATATTTGTATGCGCGAAGAATCTTGTCACTTTCATTGTATGTGCGGGTTTGTTCGCCGTAAAGTTCATAAAGTGAATTGCCAAGCTCGTCATACCAGCCAAGCAGCCTGTAACCCTCGTCAGGCAGAGCTGAAAGCATAATATTTGACCCGCGGTCATAATAACCCGTTTTATACATTAGCCTTGTGTTAAGTTTGCCATCTTCGTCAAGGCCAAGTTCGCCCGCAATAAGGTCATTATTTGAATTATGGAAATAGCCCGCAAATTCGCTTGAAATCTTGCCCGATAAGATATTAACAACGTTGATTTTAAAGTTGTTAAGCTTAGCTATTGGCGCGTCACGCAGCGTCAGTTCATTAGCGTCTGACACGTCTTCAACGATATATAATTGATTGTTAACTTCGGCCAGTTGATATTTATACGCTGGCCCCATAACATTAAGGCTTTCAATGCGGTTTTCGCACGTTACTGCAAAACCAATCTTGTTATAAAGGCCTTCACTTATAAAGTCAACGGTTACGTTGGTTGATACATTTGCAAAAAAGGTTGCAAAGTATTTAACGTTTTCGTGGGTTAATTTGAATAGCCCCGACGTGTCTTTGTTTTCAATGGTTGAAAGTTTGTTTATGACTTCTTTAACCTCGTTGCCGTCATCATCAATATATGTAACAAGGTATCCCGACTTACCAATGCCAAACCCAGAAAGGTTTAAAACAGAAGTCAGTTTGTTAAGTTTTAAGGTAAACTCGCCATTTTCATATTTGGCTTCTTTAACATAAACGAAAGGAGTGAACTCGATGTTGTTATAGTAATAACCAAGTCGCCCGCCGATTTCAGTTTTAAGGTATTCAAGCGTAAACACGTCTTGATTGCCCGCATTTTTGATGTCTACCGACGCGCCATCTTTATAATAAACGATAACCGAGCCGCCTTGGTTTAATGGGCCGTTTTCAACCTCGGTTGACGTATCTATGCTAAACACGCGCTGATAAACTGGCAAGATTACGTATCTGCCGGCGTTCTCTGGCAAAAATGCAAAGATATTAGAGTTTTTATAGCCCGAGCCTGCCAAGTATTGATTTTCAGCATTGTCATAATAGATAATGCCTGAATTGTATCGCGAGTACACAACCCATTCTTTAAACCTGTAATAAACGTCGGCGCCCGCATTAACGATAGGGTCAGCTACTAACATTACCTTTTCTTTGCCAAAAAGGAAATAGGTTTCTTTGGTGTCGTAAGAGTCAAGAATAGGTATGCTTTCTTCGCGGGCATAGCCATAAAGGTCATCGCGCGTTACGTTTGCACTTGTGCGATAGGCGCGCGTTACGCCCGAGATAATAACCTCGTCATAGTTATAGTCACTTGCAAGGTTAGAGATATTGCCAAGCGTAAGCCCGTCAAGTTCGCCGCACACGTCGTTTAAGCCAAGCTCGCCCGAGTTAAACAGGATGGTGCCCGTCTTTTTGTCAACAGTGTAGCCGTGAATGTCAAAGTAACCAACGTTGGTTATTTCTTTTTTGCTTGTTTTCCAGATATAACAGTCTTCGGCTTTAAGAGGCTTAAAGTATGTGAACTTTCCATCATCGCCAATTACGTAAATATCCGTCATCTCTTGGGTTTTGATATATACGCGGTTAGAGTAGTGCCCATTGGCGTCCATCTCATCTGTCCAGAAAATGAAGCCATCATCGTCAACGAAAATCTCGTTAACTTTAAGTGTAACGCCGTCAGCGTAGTTAAAAACAATGTTTCCATCGGCGTCTTTGATAACAGCATACGCATACCCGCCGCCGTCAACCGCGGTAAGTTTATACGCGTTGATTAGGCTCATATCCTTGCGTGACAGGGCAAAATACACGTTATTTATATAGTCATTCGCGTCAATATTAGCGATAGTGTCTTTAAATGAATAGGTTGAAAAGTCATAGATAAGTGAAGATGAACTGTTGCTAAGTTGGGTGCTTAATACCTCGGTATAGAACACTTTTTTGACGTCAAGCGATAAGTTGACCTCGGCCAGTTCGTTGATTTTGTGACGAACTGAAAAATACAAAACTGGGTTAGGGTAAGGCGACCCCGAAAGCCAATAAGACCCCGGATATCCCTCGCGGATTGCCTTTTCGCTTGAATAGTCTATGTTGTAATAGTAGCCACTGATGTAATCAAAA
>USTX01000109.1 GCA_900557655.1 uncultured Eubacteriales bacterium | reverse complement strand
ACAGCCTAATGCAGCTGTTTTTGTTTGTTTGAATAAATTATTTGCGGTTCAAGGCCGTAAGCGTGCGCAAAGACCTCGATAGCCTTATTAACTTTTGCGGTGAAATAATAACTCTGCCACTCAGTAAGGTTAAAACGCAGCGACACCCTTATATTTACAATAAAGATTGTATCAGTTTTGTTGAAATCAAGACTTAAAATATTTGAAACTTGGCGCATACCTTCAACCTTTTTGCCAGCCTTTAAAATGCGCGACTTGGTTATGTCAAGCTTATCGGCCAGCGCCATATATTTTTCGATAAGCGGCGCGTTTTCGCTTGCAGACGAGTGATGCGCTACCGTTGACACGATTGTTTGTTTCATTTCATTGTTAAGGTTAAATTCGTCGAGGTATTTTTCAACGTAAATCTTGCTGTGTGTTGCGTGGTTCGGTTTGCCAAAAACCGCCCCCGTGTCATGAAGGTAGCAACTTGTAAGAATGGTGTCAAGCGAAAATTCTTCTGGGTTAAACATTTCATAAAGTGTTTTTGCAATCTTAACCGTGTTGTTGATATGTTTAAGACCGTGCGTTGACCAAGGGGCGTCCTCAATAAAATCGACCATTTTATATATGCGTTTAATTTTTTTGTCAGCAGTTACGCGCGTATAAATCGGGCATGCGGTTTGCAATCTAAGCTTTGGCGCGTCGTGCTTATTATTTTTTATTGCTGTTGAAGTAATCATAAAAACCTCCTGTGATTAAGTGTATGTTTTGAAAATGAAAATATTACATAGGTAATTAAGCAATATTGCACGTGTCGAAATTTAATAGATAAAATTTTAAAATAGCATTTTGGTTATGTAATTTTAATTTTATAGTGTTTTTTAAACAAAAAATAGTGCGTTTTGCGTTTTATACCAAGAATATGCGTTTTTAAAAGAAAAAAGCACAAAAAAACCGCAAATTTGATTAAAATCTGCGGAAAATGTGGCAAAATTTTTTATTTTACGCTATGTTCGCCAAAAAGCGCTACATTATAAATAGCAAAAGCAAAATCTTCGTGCTCGGTAAATAGTTCGGTGTTGGTTATTGTAAATCTTATTTGGGTTATTTTTCCAATATCGCCAAAATCGTTGTTTACCTCTCTCATCCAATCATTTCTTATGTTAAGCTTGCAAGTGGTGGGAAATGTTTTTGATTTTACAGCAACAACGCTGTCAATCTCGCCGTCGGTAACGTTGGTGATTGTTATGTTAAATTCGATAGTGGCGGCATGGTTTGCTTTAACACTAAACGCAATCTTTTCAATATGAAAACCATAAAGCCATTCGCTTGACAGGTTAATTGTTATGGTTCGGTATTGCCTTAAAATCGGCGTGCTTGAAATGAAATCTGTTGAGTTGGTTTCGGTGTTAGTTGCGTTATTGATAAGCGTGTAAGACGACTTTTCAAGCGTGTAATAGGGCATATTAAGTTTGTTGGTTTGCCCGCATGCGCTAAACATTAACGCCCCGAAAAAACTTAGGACAATCAATACAAATGTCCAAAAGCGGTTAAAACAATTAAGTTTAGTTTTGTTAGATTTTTTCATTTCCATCATTGATGTATAAAAGCCCCAATGTCCCCTTGCCGCAGTGGCTGGTGATAGTTGCGCCCGCAACGGTTTCGATAATTTCATCAAAAATATTTTTAGATTTAACGTATTCAACAATCTCTTTGGCGATTTCTGGCTCAATAGAAGAGTGGGTGACGAACGCGCGCGTCTTGTCTGGCGTGTTAAACTCTTTCAAAACCTCGTCAACATATGCCTTTAAAACCGGCAGCATTTTGCCCCTTGGCTTGCCATATGGCACCATCTTGCCATCAACCACTTGAATGCGCGGCTTGATTTTTAAAAGGTTTGCGCCGATCATCGCAATGCCCGAGCAGCGTCCGCCACGGTAAAGGTATTCTGTGTCTTGAATAATAAAACTTGCTTGTACCTTTTCAACACGTGGGGTAATCGCTTTTACGATTTCGTCAGCCGTTTTGCCCTCGCGCGCTAAGTCACTTGCGGCCAAAACCAAAAGCCCTGTGCCTGTTGAAAGGCTTTTTCCGTCAATAATGTGAACGCGGCCGTTAAAACTTGCTGCGGCTTGAAGGCTTTGATTATATTGCGTTGAAAGGCTGCTTGAAAGGCCGATATGCACTATCTCGTCAGCATCTTTTAACACTTCTTTAAAGAATTTGTTAAACTGTTCCTCCGCCAAGGCCGATGTTTTAGGTAACTTTTTGTTAGCCTTAACGTACGCAAAAATGTCTTCGGGAGTGATGTTTACGCCGTCAATATATTCATTGCTGCCAAGGCACACATTGATGCCGATGCGCGGAATGTTGCGCTCTTTTAGCGTGCTTAAAGGTAGGTCGCACGAGCTGTCAGTTGTTATAATTGTTTTCATAAATCCTCCTAAATGCGGTTGGCCGAAAATCGGCTTTACGCTGTTAATGAAATGCGTTTAGAAAAAAGTATCATTTTTACACTGTTAGTTAAAAGCAGTTAGTTAAAAATTGCCTTGAACAAAGTTGTAAAAAGATTTTCGCCCGCTTTGACGTGAATTTTAACTTTGCCAACAATATGGTCGCCCGTTATGGGGCCGAAATAGCGGCTGTCGGTTGAATAGTTGCGATTGTCGCCACACACAAAAAATTCGTCGTCAGCCAAAGTATACCGAAATTCGCCTTGCTCTGTCAAGAAATTGTGATTAGAAATTGCGCGGTTATAGGTGTTATAAAAACTGTACCTTTCAATTTCGCTTTGAGAGTTAAGCGCAACCTCGGTGCCATTTTTGGTGTATGGCTCGTCTA
>USTX01000108.1 GCA_900557655.1 uncultured Eubacteriales bacterium | reverse complement strand
ATCCCAATGTATAGGGCAGGTTGCTCACGCGTTACTCACCAGTCCGCCACTAAGAATTCAAAAGCAAGCTTTCAAATTCTCCGTTCGACTTGCATGTGTTAAGCACGCCGCCAGCGTTCGTCCTGAGCCAGAATCAAACTCTTAAGTTCAAAATCTAACTAAGAACTAACTTTATACTGACGTAAAAAATTAGTAAAGTTTGTACTTTAATGTGTTTTTTACACTTTTAGAAATCAACAAGTTTTCGTTTAATCTTTTGATTAAAAAACCTTGTACACTTCAACTTATTCACTTGTCAAAGAACGATTGTGTTGTCAACTCGGTGACAACGACTATATGTTACCACAACCTGAATTATTTGTCAACACTTTTTAAAAACTTTTTTAAAAATTTTTAAGATTTTTCAAAATTCGACAATTCAATCAAATTTTTCGCATTGACGCGTCACAAGTGCGTTAACAATTCGAGAGTTTACCATACTTTTTAGGTATTTGCAAGCGTTTTTCGAAACTTTTCAATTTTTTTTCAATTTCTTTAAGTTCGCCCCTTCTGCCCTTTATATATATTATATTATATATAGTTATATATCTTATCAATATAAAAGCTCTATGCCGTTCAATATTCTGGCATAGAGCTTTATTTTTCGTTAATCTCTATTTTACTTTCTCGCCTACATTAGACTTGCTTAAAATTGAGCGGTTAATTTGTTCGCGGATGCGCGCAAAAAACTCATACTTTTCGGCCGCGTCGAAAAACTTTTCTTCGCCCGCCACCCTTTTTTGATTAAGCGTAAACGTTTCAAGGTCTTCTTCGCCCTTAAACCTTTCAGCCAATTGCATTTGCGCCTTAATAAGTTTAACCTTATCCTCTTTTGACACATCGTCAGCCAATGCAACTTGCTTCATAAAGTCTTCAATCGCACGTGACTTAAAGTTGCTTGCGATTTTATGCTCTTTTTTGCCACGCTTAACAAATGGCGCGTTTTGATTAATCATCTCACACACACTTGTGCATGTTTGAGAGAACGCGCCAAACTGCTCTTCGCGCGCCTCTATATATTGCGACAATTTTTCGGCTGCATCAGCATCGGTTTCTTCGTGAGTTAAAATGTCTTTAAGACGCGCTAAAACCAGCCCGCTGCCTACTATCGACGAACGTAATTCTTTTTCTGCTTTCTCGTCAACCGTCTCCGCCTTAACCGCCGCGTTTAGCTTATCCTTAATCTCGTCTACCAACTGGGTTAGGTATTTATGGCACTTGTCCGCACTGGCCGTTTTGATAGCCTTAGAGAATGGTTCCTCAATAGACACCTCAACAAAACTGCGCTCAGCAAATCTATTGTCGCCCTTAACATCATCTCGCCTTGACTGGCCTTTGCCCTTGCTAGGTGTGTCTTTTCGGCTTTTTTGCATAAACGACTCGTTAAGCAAAATGTTAAGCATATCCTCTTGCTGTTCTTTGGTGCGGGCGGTACTTAAAATTGTATCCATCCGTGACGCGATACGCGAATTGTCTTCAAAAAACAGGTTAATGTTCTTCTGCATAACATTAAACACCTGCGCACCCGTCAGCGCGCGGTTAAGCGTCTTCATATTTTTAGCAAAGTTTTCAACGGCATTATCATTAAGAGCATTAAGTGAAAGCGATGCGATGTCGCCAATATTATTAAAGTTTAAAAACTTGTCCATAGGAAAGTTACTTGCCTTAAACTGTGCTGTTTCTCCCTCTGACATCGCCGCGTCAATCGCCTGCTTATAGAACTGACCAAACTTATTTAGGCGCAACGGCGTAAGTGAATTTAACATAAGCGATGGGCTGTTTACCAAAACGGTATATAACTCATACGGCGTAAGATTAATCTTCATTTTGCCTGACACCGCCACTTCCATATGCCTATCTTCACCAAATCCATGATTGCCAAACAACTCATCACCGTGTTTTTGATACATTTTTGATAGGCTTTCACCGGTTAACAACTCGTAATTAAAATTTAAGACGTCAGGGGTTGTTACTAAAACTATTCCTGCTTTAAGCGCAACCTTTTTTATATTAATATTATCGTTAATAGCTTTTTTAAATTCTTCATCATCACAAGCCGCAGACAAAAGATATTTTTTAAAACGGTTTAATACTTTATAACAGCCCTCAACTTTTTCTACGGATGAGGCATTAAGAATAGATGCTGTTTTATCAAGCAGTGAGCGCATTTCCTCTTTACTAAACGCGTCGGCGCCTAAAACGTCTTCACTTGCAAGCGTACGGACGATTTGTGCAGCATTTTTTACGTCCATCGTTTTAAAGAACTCCGTGTCAAGCACGCGGTTTAATAAGATTTCATCAGCAAACCTAACAACACGCCTCTCGATTGCGCTGTATTCAGCATCAGGCAAATGTTTTAAAAGCGAGTTATACAGATACGCAACGTCAACAAGTTTTTCAACTTTCTCGCGATAAAATCTAACGCCAAGATTGTTGGTTTCGTCCATCGTGCTTTCAATACGTTCGGTAACCTTTTTAACAAAATACGAAATATCACGATTAGCAGGAATTCTAAACCCCTTTGCATCAACAGACTTGTCTTGATATGCCTTATAATAACTTAAAAACACATTATCAAGCTGGGCGATAACCCTTTCATCAGCATCCGTGGCTTTAAGCACGTCAGTTACCGCTTGAATTGGGTTAGAAAAAAAGTCTCCCCCCATCAAAATAGATGCGTTACGAGAGCGCGCAAGAAAATCCTTGGCTTCTTGACGTGTATACCAAACACCCGCCTTGTTGCCACCCTTAAAAAACTTTAAAAGCGCGGCTTCTAGTTCGCGATATGGCTTGCCAGCAAACA
>USTX01000107.1 GCA_900557655.1 uncultured Eubacteriales bacterium | reverse complement strand
TTGTTGACGTGGCGGCGGCGGGGGAGAGCGGCGCGCGTGTGGGGTTAAGCCATATTAACGAAACTGTTTTTAATGACCTTGGAAAAAATGGCGCGTTTAAAAAAATTACCGATATTTGCGCTGGTGTTGGCGCTTTAACTATTGCGTTTTTTGTTGGCCTTTTTATTTTTCAGTGGATTAAAAGAAAAAGTTTAAAGAAGATTGACCTTGACCTGTATTTTGCGCTGGCGGCGGGTGTTTTAGCGCTTGTGTTCTATGTGTTTTTTGAACTTGTTGTAGTCAATTGCAGGCCGATTCTAATCGACGGCGGGTTTGAAAAATCTTATCCGTCATCACACACGATGTTCGTTACGATTTTTGTTGGCGTCGGCGTTGTTGAAGCGTTTTTAAGGCTTAAAAAAGAGTGGGCAAAGTGGCTGGTTTTTGCGGCGGGCGTTTGCGTTATGCTTCTTGGCGGCGTTGGCAGATTGTTTGCGGGTGTGCATTGGCTTACTGACGTTATTGCGGGATACCTTTTGGGCGGTGCGGTTGTTTTTGCTTTCGCATACATCGCGTTTAGGTTTAAAGATTTAAAAGAGACTGGCAATAAAGATGAAAACAACGATGATATTAAACCAGATAAAAATAAGCAAGAGACAAATGAAAATTTAAGTGATGAAGTAATAGTTACAAATCGAAAATAATATAACCGAAAATAGCGAAATTAAATTAGAAGAAAATATAAATTAAATTTGATATTTTTAATTAAATTGAATAAAAAAAATAAATTAAAATAAATACAAAATAATTAAATAAATTAATAAAAATTAATAAAAATAAATCACCGAATTTCGGTGATTTTTTGTGTAGATTATTTATTATTCTCGGTAAAGCTTTCTAAAAAATTATTTTGCTTTTCATAAAGTGCGTCACGCATTGCGTTAAGTTCGCAATAATCGGCGTCGGTTGGCAGGTTTGCTTTTTTAAGCTCAGCGATTCTAATTAATTTTTTAACATAATTTTCAAAGTCTTGTGCGCTGGTGTTGTGGGTAATGTTAAACAGGTTTTCATCCTCGCCAAAAGCCTTTGAAACGTCATCGCAAACAAAATCGGTTACCATTGTAAAAATATTTGCCATTGAGGGGGTTAGAAATGGGCGTTCGCGGTCAATTCCGTCGCGCATTAAATCATAAACCGCGTATGGGCGACACTCATTATTTTGGCGGCTAAGTTTTGTTGTGGCTGTGTTGGCAACAAGGCCGTCTTTCGCGGTGCTTGAATAGGCAATTTTATAAATAGAACTTTCATAAACTTTAAGATAAGACTTTAAAATATTATTAAACAGGCTCATAAACATTCTCCTTAGCATTATTTTAGCACACAAAAAACGGAATTTCAAGATGTAAATAAAATTTTGCGATGATACATATAATTGAACCTTGAAAATATAGCCAAAAGTGGTAATAAATATAGGTGAAAAGAAATTGCTGAGATTGCCACGTCACTGCGTTACTCGCAATGACAGGGCAGCCTTTTTGCAACAACAAATAAGATAATACTCCCTCTGCCTCTCGGCAATATTTAAACTTTCAACTTTACATTCAAGACTTTAAACTTTAACTGAGAATTTGGTGTGATTTGTTGACAAAAAATTTTAAATTTGTTAGAATTCTAACGATTTTAATCAGTTACATACAAAGGAGAGAATTATGGAAGAAAAAAATAGTATATATATTAATAAAATTATGCGTGAGGGCAGGCGCAAACTTAACTCGCTTACGGGGCTTTATAACATAACGGGCAAGCAATCTCGCGTTTTGGTTTATATCTATGATGAAAGCCAAACGCGCGAAGTTAACCAAAAAGACATTGAAAAGGCCTTTAATATTCGCGGCGCAAGCGTAACGAGCATTTTGCAGACGCTTGAACGCAAAAAGTTCATCAAGCGTACTGAAAGCAAAACAGACGCGCGCAAAAAGGTGCTAAGGCTTACCCCGCGCGGCGAAGAGATTTATCGCGTTATCAATGAAAAAACCAACGAACTTGAAAAAGTGATGATAGAGGGCATTGACGAAGCAGATCTGACAATATTTAAAAAGTGCCTTGACACAATTTTGAACAACTTAATACAATATACATGTGATTGTGACGGAGGTTTTGATGAGGATTAAGAAAAGCAATCTGCTTAGAAACTTAACAGCAAAAGAATGGGTTATGGCTGTTTTTGCGGTTGCGTTTATCGTAACGGGAGTTTGGCTTGACCTTAAAATGCCCGATTATATGAGTGAAATCACGCGGCTTGTTCAAACGTCGGGCTCAAAAATGAGCGATATTTGGCGTGAGGGTGGGAGGATGCTTTTGTGTGCGCTTTTAAGTGCGATTACAAGCGTTGTCGTAAGCTTTTTTGCAAGTCAGATTTCGTCAAACTTTGCGCGAAGGCTGCGTGAAAATCTTTACAGCACCGTGTCGGGCTTTGGCACAACTGAAATCAAGCGCTTTTCAACGGCCAGCCTAATAACGCGCTGCACAAATGATGTCAACCAGATTTCGATGGTCATCGTTTTTGGCCTTCAAGTTGTTGTTAAGGCGCCAGTTTTGGCCGTTTGGGCTATTGTTAAAATATTAGGTAAAAGCTGGCAATGGTCGCTGGCTACAGGCATCGCGGTGGCAATTATGCTTTTAACGTTTGGCATTATCACGCTTTTTGTTATGCCTAAGTTTAAAACTATTCAAAAAAAGACAGATGACCTTAACCGTACCGCGCGCGAAAATCTTAACGGCCTTAGAGTTGTGCATGCGTTTAATGCTGAAAATTATCAGCAAAACAAGTTTGATAAAGTTAACGATGACTTAACAAAAACCAATCTTTATACCCAAAAATTTATGGC
>USTX01000106.1 GCA_900557655.1 uncultured Eubacteriales bacterium | reverse complement strand
AAGTTGGCGATTTAAGTTCTTTTTAGCAGGCACCGCTGATGCATTTTTACCCATCGCGCCAAGCGCCTCAACCTTGGTTAAAACCGCCTTAAAGTCGTCATCAGGTCGATAGATAACGGCAACAAGGTCGTCTTGATTATCAAAACCGCCGCGCTCTGCGATGAGTATACAAGTAGGCTCAAACCCAAGGCCAAACCCAACGGCCGGCACACTTTTGCCCGTCATCTTTTCAACCATTTTGTCATACCTGCCGCCGCCGCCGCACGCCCCGCCGAACCCCGGCATATAAAACTCATAAACCGCGCCCGTATAATACCCTTGACCGCGTACGATAGAAATATCAAAAATTGCCTTATATTTACCCGCTGAAAGTGCGTTAACCGTGTCAATAATCTGTTTAACGCTTAGGATTACGTCTTCGCGAACGCCAAACTCTAACAAACTGTCAAGCCCGCCCGCGCGCACCTTTTCAATCTTAGTCATCAGTGCTTTAACCTTATTCTCACTAAACCCGCGCGAGATGAGTTCTTGTGTTACGCCAGCTACGTCAATCTTGTCAATTTTGTCAAGGCAAATGCAGATTTCGGCCTCATCACACGCGTCAAACCCTGTGCCCAAAATAAAGTCACTTAAAATTCGACGGTCATTAATCTTGCAAACAAAGCCCGAAAAACCAAGCGCAAGAAACGTCTTGCTGGTGGTGTTAATAACGTCAATTTCAGCGTTAATAGATGGGTCACCAAGGATGTCAATATCGCATTGAATAAACTGGCGGCTGCGTCCGCGCTGTGGCCTGTCTGCCCTGAAAGAATAGTCAATTTGAATAGTTTTAAACGGGTTAGGAAGCACGCTTGCGTTGTTGCAATAAAGCCTTACCATCGGTACGGTCAAATCGTATCTAAGGCCGATGTCAACAATGTCATTTTCTGTTAGATTTGGTTTGGTTAAATCAAGCTTTTCGCCGCGCTTTAAAACTTTGAAAATAAGCTTGGTATTGTCGCCGCCGTCGCTGCCTAAAAGGTTGTTGATGTCTTCAAGTATCGGCGCGCTTATTTGCATAAAGCCATATTTTTTATAGGTGTTTAAAATGATAGAACGCGCTTTCTCGCGAATAAGCATATCGCGAGGAAGATAGTCATTCGTCCCGCGCACGGGGGTTAAATTCTTGTTCATAATGTATTCTCCTAATCGTATTTTATCACAGTGACAAAAAAAACGCAAGGGCAATTAAATAATAAATAAAAAGCCCTCTTTAAGAGGGCAAAACCAATTAACCGATTTTATTAATTTAAAAATAGTAAGGGTAAAATGATTATTCAATAATAATTTCGTTAGCAGCGTTCATAAGTTGCTTTTTTGCTTCACGAATTTTGCCTGCACAAACAAGCGTGATAATAAGGCGTTTAAGACCTTCGATAATAAGCGCAATGCCCGCCAAAATCATAACTGTTTCAAAGTTAGAGAACGCAACAACGATGCCAAGGCCAAGTGTTAAAACTGAGGCCAAAAACAGCCAAAACCAGCCGCTTACATTGGCGCGAGCGCAATAAATGCTTTCACTTATTTCCGTCATACTGTCAATGATAATAAACACACCCAGCAAAACAACCAAAATAGCCTGAATCGCGCTTGGGTTGATAAGCGTAAACACGCCCAAAGTTATCATAAGCGTGCCAATAACAAGCGACATATCGCTTATAAGCCTAAGCCCCCAAAAATACCTAACGACGGCCGTTATGCCCATCGCAACAAGGGCTGCGCCAAAGATATAGGTAAGCGCCGTGCCTGAGCCTTTTGGCAGAATTACGCACAAAAGCCCCAAAATAATCGTAAGGGCGGCCACGATAATGCTGTCCCACTTTAACTTTTTAAAAATGTTTTGTTTTTCCATAATTTCCTCCTTTATTAATTTTAGCATTATTTGCCATTTTTATCAAATAATTCGCCCGCAAAGCATAAACAATCTTAAAAAAATTGTAACAGTTTCGAGTTGGTAGGGTTGCGGGATAAAAATTATGCCTAGATGAGAATTAATTGTTGCGTCCACAATATAAAACATCCTGCTGGAAGCGAGTGGTATTGACAAAATCGTCGGCGAATGTTAAAATATTTTTAATTGGAGGAACAAATGAAAACATTATTTTTTAGCGACGGGAGTGTTTATCACGGCGACACGCTTTTTGGCGTGCCTCATGGATATGGCAAGCTGCATTATTTGGGTGGCGGAAGCTTTACAGGCAACTTTTTGTTTGGCAAGATGAGAAAGGGCGAAAGGCTTTATAACAATCAGGACGTTTATGTTGGCACCTTCAAAAACAACAAAAAACATGGCCGCGGAGAATATTATTGGAGTCTTGGCGACTATTATATTGGCCAATGGGTTGATGATAAGTGTGCAAATGACAATAAAACGATTTTGGGACGTGCGCCACACGTAGAGCCTAACCAAGAGCCTCAAAGCGCGGCCTATATTGTTACAAAAGAAACCTATGACAAGATGTTTAAAAATCTAGATTATGCATCAAGTAATCCAGCGCAAAAGATGGACGCAAGTAAGATGCTTGACAATCAGTTGCGCCATGACTTTGAGCGCGGCGTTAGCTTTGTTGACACGGCCAGATATCACCGTATCTGCGCCGAGGCTGATAAGCGCAAGCAAGAACGCGAGGAAGAACGAGAGTAACCCTCCGCCCATTTCCCCGCAACAACAAACAGCCATTGCCTTAAAACACACTAAAAATCCAAAATTTTAAAAAATTGAAGATTGTTTTTAAAATCGCTTACTATTAGGCGGTTTTTTTGGTATAATAGTGATATGAAGATAGCGGTTATTAATTGTAAAGATAGGGCGCTTGCGGGCGTAATTCATCAGGCGGTAAAAGATA
>USTX01000105.1 GCA_900557655.1 uncultured Eubacteriales bacterium | reverse complement strand
TTTTAAACCGACGCGATTGAATAGGTTATTGTTATGTATGTTTTTGTGTCAATCGTTTCAGTTTGAACGTAAGCGCGGCGAACAGAGCCGTCTTTGGTGGCAAGGTCAAACGTTTTGTTAGCGTCAGCAAGGATATTAAGTACGCTGTTAGTGTGGTCTTTATCTTTGCCAAGATAGATATTGCTGTTGTTATCCGATAGGTCATAGTTCATCGAAACGATAATCTTTCTAACCTCTTCGTTAAACTTTGCATAAACCTCAGTAACGTCTTCATAAGCATTTGGGTTAAATGCGCCGTTTTTGGTTATAAGCGCGCCCGTTTTGGCGTTATACCAGCCCTCAAAAATCCAATAGCCGTTGCCCTTTGCGTTTAAAACAAGGTTGTCGTTAGCAAAGTATTCAAGGGTTTTGATTGTGAAAGCGTCAGCCAGAAAGTCAGTAGTTTCAACATCATCGCTTGACCCATTCACTGATTTTAATGCGGTTTTGGTTATAAGCAGGCCAAGGGTAGGGGTATTAAATTTTGACTTATAATTATCTATGCCAGCGCCGTTTAAGCGGGTTTTGCCCTCGCTGTCAAACAAACCAAATGAAATGTCGACTTTTTTCTTTTCGTTAAAGGTTGCGATAATCGTAAAGTTGTTGTTAGATTTAAACACCTCTGAGAACTTGTCGCCATTATCAGGAAGAACGGTGTTGTTGTAATAAAAGCCTAAGAATTTGTCTTGGATTTTATCTTGATTAGCTGGGTTAGTATCATAGCCAAGTTCGCCTTCGCTGTCAGGCAAAAGCTTTTGAATAGTAGAGCCAACAAGATAATAATAATTGGTTGGAATTAAAGTTCTTGTTCCATTAATATACTCTTGAACGTGATTAATGCCTTCTTGGCCCGTTATGGTGCCGTCATAGTAATAATATGCGTCGGTGTAAAGCAGGTAATGCTTAGGCGCGGTGCCATCGTCTTTGCCAAGCGTGCGCCCGTCATAAACGTCAAGCGTTATAACCTTAACAAAAAGTGCAGTAACTTTAACGTCGTGAACATCATCGTCGTTAGCGAACGCAAAGTCAAGCGTAACGCCGGTAATGTAAGTTTGCTTTAACTTGCTTTGGTCAGGGTCACTAAACGTTGGCGCTACAACCGCGTTAGGGATACCGTTAAAACCTTCGCCGTAATTTGCTTTGTAATACTTGTTGTCAACGATAAGGCCAGCGATTCGATAGCCCTCTTTCGCCTTGATTTCAACCGTTTTGTGTTGAACGGTGTCAGTATCAGTGGTAGTTTCTTTAACGTTGATGTCGCCGTTGTTGGTTGGCTCATTGGCATTATCTATCGCGATATTAAATGCTTTCATAAACACGGCCTTAACTGAAACGAACCCATAAAGCGCAACGAACGGGATGTTTCTGTGGTGATAGATGGTGCGCGAAATTTCGGCGCCGTTTGAAAGGTGAGTTGTTACCTCGTATCTTGCAAGGAAGTATCCCTCGTTTGGTTTTGCGATAGTTAAGATGTTGTCAAAGGCAAAGGTTTTGTCTGTTGACGTTGCATCGGTGTTAGAATAAGTTTTTATCGAACCCTTGGTTGCGTCAAAGTCAAAATCAATATTGTTGCTTGGGCTTGGGGTTTGTGTTGCATCGTAAGAGTCTGCCAAGGTATTATCTTTGCTTGCGGTTGAGTTGTCATTGTCGCCGTTATCACTTACGCGCGATTCGGTTGTTTTAGGGTTAATAACCGTGCCGACCTTGATGTCTTTAACAATGCGGATGGTTGAAACGGTTGGGTCGTTTACGTTTGAAACAAGTTCATAACCATCAACGGCTGTAATGTTAAGCGTGCCATCAACCGCGGTGTAGATAGTGATGTCGCCATTATCATTAATCTCGGTGTAAACGGGGCTAGGTGATGACGAAGTTGGGCAGGTTGAGAATGGAAAGTTAAATGAGCCCGCGTGCGTTGTCCCGTTGCGCTTGATTGTTGTTTTGTGCGCCTTAACAAACACGGCGAAGATATCATAGTATTCCATATTCTCAGCGCTAATGGTAAGCGCGTTAGAGAATGGCATAAAGTGATAATTTTCGGCGTCTTCGCCAACTATGTATTTAAGCCCCGCAACCCAGCCGATAAACATATAGCCAGCCTTAATCGCGGCCTCATAGCTTACGCCATAGCTGGTTATCGCGCCCGATTCGTTGTTGGTTTCTTGGGTTAGATAGTCGCCAGCAAGTGGGGTATAGGTCGTGCCGTCAGGGATAAGCCCCGTGCTGTCTTCAACAAGGACGGCTTTAGGTTTTGGGCTGAAATTAAATGGGCCGATATCTGTTACCGTTGTGTCACACAAGCAGTAATACGTTTTGTCTTCAAGAGGCAAGATGGTAAGCTTTGATTTTGTTGAATAATATGCATACAAGCGATTTGTGCCATCTGCGTTTGCAAGCGCCCACGCCTTAAAGTCAGCAGGGGCGGTCAGTTCTGCCTCAACGCCGTAAGGGTATGTATTAGTAAAGCGATTTACAAGGTTACCATTTCGGTCATACGCCTCGACGTTTATATTAACCATTTTTGTATAGCGCGCCTCGATAATTATGTTGCCAAAAACGTCGCCATAATCATTTATAAGAGTCTCGCCGTCAAACGTGGCGTTTTCAGTATCTGAAATTAACACGTATTCGCCATTAGCTTTTTTAGCGTAATACCCAATAAAGTGTTGGTCGCCAGAACTTGTAAGCATAACGGTTTCGCCAGCGCCTACCGTTGCCGGACATCCCGCGAACGAGATTTCGCCGCCGCCACCCATATTAACGCCAATCATATTAAGCGTGTATTCAAGGCCATAAACGGCTTCAATTTTATAATCAAAGCATTCTTCGCCCGTTTCGCCGATAAAGTATCTAATAACGTCTTCGGTGTTAGCCTTGCCAGCGCCGTCGGTTATAAACTCCCCGTCCCCCCCCCTTTTATAAACTTTAAAT
>USTX01000104.1 GCA_900557655.1 uncultured Eubacteriales bacterium | reverse complement strand
TGTTTAAACCCCTGCCGACCCAGATGGCGACGCGGCCGTTAAACTAGCGCAAAAGTTGCAAGAAAAATACACCACGTCGGTTATTCCGCTTGACGTTAAAAATATGACCGAGCAAGACATCGCGCGGGTTTTGGGCGCCGTGTTGTATCAGTTCCCTATCCGCAAAATGCGTTTTGTTATGCCGCGTTGGGTTAGGGCGTTGCCTTTTGAAAACGAAACGATTGTCGAGATTATGGGCGGCATAAAGGCGGCAACCAAGGATATGCGCGTTATGCAAGACGCGTTTAAGATTGGGGCAGCGAGAACATCGCGCACCCAGAGATTGCGGGGCTTGACCTTGCAACGGGCACGGTTAACGTTGGGCTTAAAGTCAACCAAAACTTGTTTTATAAAATGCTTAGCCAAGAGTGTGGCACAGAGATTGCTGACGACTTTTACCTGCTTAGTTATATGAAACTTTTGGCGCACGCAAAACAAGAATACGACAAACTTAAAACCGCGCTTGACAGCGTTAAAGAAACGGGCTATGGCGTTGTTATGCCAACGATGGACGAAATGACGCTTGAAGAGCCGCAGATTATCAAAAAGGGCAGTGCCAGCGGCGTTAAACTTAAAGCCAGCGCGCCAAGCCTTCACATTATGCGCGTTGACGTTGAAACCGAAATCAGCCCAGCTATCGGCTCAACCGAGCAAAGCGAAAACTTTGCGAAATACCTGCTTAGCGAGTTTGAAACTAACCCGCAAGGCATCTGGCAAACCAATATGTTTGGCAAGCCGCTTAGCGCCCTTGTACGCGACGGGATAACAACCAAACTTGAAGCACTGCCAAACGAAGCGCAAGTTAAAATGCGCCGCACCCTTTCAAAGATTGTCAACGAAGGTAAGGGCGGCATCATCTGCATTCTGTTGTAAAATTTCTTTCACAAAAACAAACCCCACTAGGTTGCTAGTGGGGTGGTTTTTTAATAGAATTCGTATGGGATGGCGGTGTTTTCGCTGTTTTTAAGTTTGCCCGTTTCTTTGATAACGTCGGCAGCGATGACGGTGCCCGTTTTAAACTTAATTTTGGTTGGGATAGTTGCGTAATACCAGCAAACGCCGTTAACTTGGGTGCACTTTTCCCAAATAACAAGTTCGGCGCCCACAGCCTTTTTAGGCGGAACGGCGATAAGTTCATAACTATCGGCCGTGCCCGCAACCTTTTTATAAAGTATCCCATCGTGCGACACGTAATTAGGGTTATCCGCCTTAACCTTAAATTCTTCAATGCCACAATAAAGATAAGTTGCAAGGTTAAGTCCGTCGCTTTGGTTGTCTACCTCGCCAGTTTGCCATTCAAAATTGTCGGGAATATTATTCCAATCGCGAATAACAAACGTGTTGGCTATTGTTACTGATTTAAGATTATACGCCCTGCTAAACGCCATTTCAAAAGCGTCAACGCAGCCCTCGTGCATAACAAATTCAGTGTTATCGCTGCCAGCAGGGTAGGCCACAAGATATTTGTAATCGGCGGTATAAAGCGCGCCATACTCATCAGTAACAAAGTGCGTGCTGCCCGCAGCAACGCTAAATGATTTTAAATATCCGGTGTAATTAGGGTTGTCGGCCAAGCCACCATCTTCAATTCCAGTATGGTAAAAAACGTGGGTACCCAAAATGCCATTTTCATTATTAGCGCCAACATATTCACGTCCACCAATTTGAATAACGGTTGAAGGAATGGTTATAGTTGCATTTTGGAGTTTTCGACAATGATTGAATGCGAAATCCCCAATCCACAGAAGCCCCTCGGGCAAATTTAAAGAGGTTAGACCAGTATTTTGGAAAGCAGTAATGCCTATATATTTTAATGTGCTTGGCAAACTAATTTTTGTAAGAGAAGTGCAGTCTGCAAATGCAGCCCAACCAATACTCTCAAGAGTTTTAAGTCCCGAAACGTTAGTTAGGGCAGCACAAAGTTGGAATGCACCATCACCGATTGTTGTTACATTTTCTAACCCTGATACACTTGTAAGAGCTGTGCATGTATTGAAAGCGGTTTTACTTATAACTTCAACATTTTTTACAGATATTGATTGTAAGGCTGTACATTTTCCAAATGCTGAATAACCAATTGTTTTAAGTTTATTAATTCCATAAACATCAACAAGTGATGTGCAATTAGCAAACCCCGCTTGCTCTAAAACGGTTAGGCTTGACAAGTCAACAGATTTAAGAGAAGAGCAAGTGTTGAAAGCATGCATACCTATTTTTTCAACGGAAGATAAACTGCCAACGTTTTCAAGTTTTCCACAAGCGCCAAAGGCCATGTACTCAATATTTTTAACATTTTGAATATTAATAGTAGTAAGGTTAGGGCAATAAGCAAATTGCCTCCCCAAAAGGTCTCCTGAGAAGTTTGACGGCAAAACTACTTCTTTCAATTGTTGACAATATTGAAACTGTTGGCCTTTTAAATAGTTGTAAGTCGTGTCAACAACTCCAGTAAAAGTTTCAAAACCTTCTGGGAATGTGACCTTAGTAATTTGTAAACTCACCGAATTGGTGCTAGCGAAAGCGCTTCTTCCTAACGACTTAACTTTTATAGGTATAACTATTTCGCCACTTAAACTTTTGGTTAGAACAAAACATCTTGCATCCATAGTTGTAATACTATTTGGCAAAGTACAACTCGTCATCGCGCTAGCCTCGCGAAATGCAGAATCATTAAGCGTCTGCATACTGTTTGGAAGCGCGCAAGTTGTCATCACTGTGTTACCTTTAAACCCATTTTTGGTGACGGCGGTGACCAGTTTGCCATTGTGGGTGCGCGGGATAACCACGTTTCCGCTTGCGCTTGTTCCGCCGACGGAGCAGGTCGTCTCATCAATATCAGTAAATGTTAGGCCAGTTAAGGTGGCGGTTTTGGTGTAAAGCGTGGTTGACGAGTTGATAATCATATCGTCTTCTGCGGGGCGGGTAAGGGCAGCGTCGGTGAA
>USTX01000103.1 GCA_900557655.1 uncultured Eubacteriales bacterium | reverse complement strand
ATTTTCATTAAAATGTCATTGCGAGGAGCGCAGTAACAGCCATATTTAAACTCTGTTTGCGCGGCGTTTGCGTGACTGCTCTTTGGCGTAGGCGCGCGCAAGTTTTTGGTCGTCAATGCTGAGTTCTTTAAAAGCTTTTTGGCACGCATTTCTATCAATAATTGTTATTATTGCCATAGCAAGAAATATTGCTGCAATAAGTGCAAAAACAACACCCATTATCACTGACACCTTGCTTGAAATGGCAAAATATGCAAGAAATACAAAAATTATAGCAAAAATAAAATATTCTACTATGATTGCTACGGCGCGGCCGCTTACCGCAAAAATGCCCTTTGGATAACGCGCGGCTTTAAACGTGTACACCGTGTTGGTTATGGTTAAAACGAAAAACATTATGCCAAACGCCATCGCAGCGATAACCATCACGCCTAAAATCATATACAAGAAAACGCCAACAACCCCCGCAAGGCCAAGCGTTGCCATATTCGCCTCGTTTGAAAACAGCGGCCCAAAATCTCCCATTCCAAAAAACGCAAGTATCATTGAGATGGTCGTCCAAACCAGCGCGCCGCCAAGCAAAACGCTTTGAATAACGCCAAGAATTCCACCCGCCGTTGCTGCCCCACGACGCGTTTTTGTTAGTTTTTCACTAGGGATATTACCCTTTGCATCAAGCAGCCCAGCCGTACCACGTTCATACTTGGTTTGCGCCACCAAATCGTCTAACACACCCACGCTGCCGCTTACTTTTCTGTCAACCCCTATACCAGTCGCGCCGTTTCCGCTTGTCACCCTGCCAGTCTCGGCATTTGCGCCCGCGCTTTGTGCCGCACCGCTTTCGCTGATAGGCTGGTTTTCTTGCTCGTTTGGCTCATTAAAATTACCATTAATCACGTCTGCCATACTTTCTCCTTAATAATTAGATATTCTATAGGTATTTTAGCATACATCGCATTTTAAGGCAACAAAAAACGGGGGGTTACCCCGTCAATAATTAACTACTTTTTTGCTTCGTTTTTCTTGTCAGCCAAAACAAGCATTTTCTTTTCGCCATCATAGTATCCGCAATTAGGGCAAACAACGTGGCCTGCTTTCTTTTCGTGGCAATTTGGACACTCAACCAAAGTTGGAGTGCTTGCCTTCCAGTTAGCAATTCTGCTTCTTCCTTTGCTTTTTGAAACTTTACACTTAGGGACTGCCATTTTTTCAATTTCCTCCTAATTAAATTTACCCATCAAACCTGCAAAGGGGTTGTTATTTCCCGTTTTAGGTTCATCACACTTGCAAGACGCTTCATTGCGGTTGATGCCACACTTTGGGCAAACCCCCAAACAATTTGGCGAACAAAGCGCTTGTGATGGAATATTACTTGCAACAACCTGACGAACAATTTCAAACAAGTCAACCTTATCATTTGTTGGCTCTTGGGTAAGCGTTTCACTTACCTCAATAAACAAGTTTTCGCTAAACGGCGCACCGCAACGCGAACAAACAAAACGTGTTGGAATGATGATGTTGCCTTTCAAAAGCACCTTTTCATCAAACCAAATCTCGCCTGAAAAGCGCCCATCCCCCTCAAACAGATACGGATTGTTGCCAATCCACGCTTGGTCAGGGCTAAACTCTAAACAGAAATCAAATTTTGTTTGAGGCCTTGCAAAAACTTGCACCAAATCAAACATTTTAGGTTCATTAGTATTTGCGTGTTTCATTATATAACGCCTTTTTTGTTTTGTCAATTATTTTTTATATTTTTCTTATTTTTTGCTTACAACTTCAACCGTTTCACGCGCAATCATTATCTCTTCGTTAGTTGGAATAACATAAATCTTGGTCTTGCTGTCCTCGGCTTCAAGTTCGCTAAACTCGCCGCGCTTAGCATTCTTGTTTTTCTCATAGTCCATAATAATACCAAGCCCTTCAAGCCCACGACAAACGTTTTCTCTAAACTCTGCGCCGTTTTCGCCAACGCCTGCCGTGAACGCAATCGCGTCGCAACCGCCCAAAACAGCCATATAACTACCGATATATTTTTTAACGCGATAGGCATACATTTCAAGCGCTAATCTGCATCTATCTGCCCTTTCGCTTACCTCATCGCTGTATGCAATCTTTTCAACGTCGCGCATATCTTCGCTTACGCCACTAACGCCCAAAAGACCGCACTTTTTATTAAGCCACGTTGCGCATTGCTCTGGCGTTTCGCCCGTTTTTTTACAGTACGTGTCAACAACCGTTGGGTCAATATCGCCCGAACGTGAGCCCATAATAAGCCCTTCAAGCGGCGTGAAGCCCATACTTGTGTCTTGACACGCGCCATCTTTAACCGCGCAAAGCGACGACCCGTTGCCAATATGGCACACTATAAATTTACCCTTTTTGCCAAACTTTTCGGCCATAATTTGAGACACAAATTTATGTGACGAGCCGTGGAAGCCATACTTTCTTACGCCCCACTCTTTATACGCCCTTTCATCAACTGCATAGCGATAGGCGTAAGCGGGCATTGTTGACGTGTGAAAAACGGTGTCAAAAACAACAACTTGCGGAGTGTTAGGCAAAAGTTTTCTGCACGCTTCGATCCCCGCGATGTGCGCGCCCTGATGTAAAGGCGCAAGCGGCGTAAGGCTGCGGATATCGTCAATAACCTTTTGGTCAACCTTAACTGATTTTGTAAAGATAGCGCCGCCCTGCACGATACGATTGCCGATAGCGTCAATCTCGTCAAGGCTTGAAATAACGCCCGTTTCAGGGCTAACAAGCGCGTCTAAAACATACTCCATCGCAACGCCGTGATTGGGTAAACTAACGTCCATCACCTTTTTATTATCTTTCCACTTGTGGGTAAAGCGGCCATCAATGCCGATACGCTCGCAAAGGCCTTTTGCAAGCACTGTTTCAGTTGTCATATCAATAAGCTGATATTTAACCGATGAACTTCCTGAGTTAACAACAAGAACTTTCATAATTATCTCCTAGGTTTAAATTTTGTTTATTATATCACACTTAGCCCTGCGATTGCAAGATAGTTACGGCTATCGCTTGAAAAATTTCTTGCGAAT
>USTX01000102.1 GCA_900557655.1 uncultured Eubacteriales bacterium | reverse complement strand
TAAAATTTAAGAGTTTTTTGGATATAGTCTTCAACCTCGTCAAGGCTCAGGCGAATTTGCTCCATCGTGTCACGGTTTCTAAGCGTTACAGTGTTGTTTTCAAGCGTGTCAAAATCAACGGTAAGGCAGAATGGCGTTCCGATTTGGTCTTGTCTGCGATAGCGTTTTCCGATAGAGCCCGCTTCGTCATAGGTGCACATAAATGATTTTCTTAAATCGTTATAGATGGCCTTTGCCTTCTCGCCCAAGTTTTTTTGAAGAGGTAAAACCGCAACCTTGTAAGGCGCAAGGGCAGGGATAAAGTGCATAACAATGCGCGTGTCGCCGCCTTCAAGGGTTTCTTCGTCATATGCGTTGCAAAGGGTTGCAAGCAACAACCTGTCACACCCGATAGAATACTCAATATCGTGAGGGATAAACTTTTCTTGCGTAACAGGGTCAGTGTAAAGCATTGACTTTCCGCTGAACTCTTGGTGACGAGTTAGGTCATAATTAGTGCGGTTATGGATACCGTTAAGTTCGTTCCAGCCGTGAGGGTAGCGATAGATTATGTCGCAGGCCTCTTTTGCGTAGTGCGCCAACTTTTCGTGGTCTTTATAGTCAAGGTCGGCTCTGTCAAACCCAAGGTCGATAAGGAAATCCATCGCCTTTTTCTTGTATTCTTGATAAATCTGACTTGACTCTTCGCCGCGACAGAACATCTGGTGCTCCATCTGTTCAAACTCAATCGTCCTGAAAATAAAGTTGCCTGGGGTTATTTCATTTCTAAAAGCCTTACCAATCTGCGCGATACCAAATGGCAACCTTGCGCGGGTCGTGCGCCAAACGTTAAGAAAGTTAACAAATTCACCTTGCGCGGTTTCAGGACGGAGGTAGATAAGGTCAGCATTGTCCTTAGTTACGCCACGGCGCGTTGAAAACATAAGGTTAAAGTTTTTAATCTCTGTGAAGTTGCATTTACCACAAACTGGGCACTTGATTTGATGTTCGGTGATGTATGATTGCATCTCTTCTTTACTCATTGCGTCAACGTTCATCGTGATTTTATGTCTGTTATTATAGTCTTCAATAAGGTTATCAGCACGGTGGCGAGTTTTGCAGTTTTTGCAGTCCATCTTTGGGTCTGAAAAACTTGCGGTGTGGCCAGATGCCTCCCAAACGCGTGGGTTCATCAAGATGTCAGCATCAACGCCATACGAATTGTCATTTTCTTGAACGAAACGCTTCCACCAAAGTTTTTTGATATTGTTTTTAAGTTCAACACCTAATGGGCCATAGTCCCACGTGTTGGCAAGGCCATCATAAATATCACTACCTGGGTAAACAAAGCCCGTTGCCTTGCAGTGATTAGCAAGTTTGTCTAGCGTTAAAAAGTCTTTTTTCATAGTTTTTTCTCCTTTTTACGGTTTCTTATGCTAAATTGCGTTTTTTGCAAATAAAAAGCCCTAGGCCTCATTTGCCTAGGGACGAATTGATTATCCGCGGTTCCACCCTAATTACAAGCAATATGCTTGCCACCTTAATTTAAGTTTGTTGCTCGCTTGGCGCCACCCAAGGTCTTCACAACTATTAACTTAATAATATTTTATCACCGCAAAGTGGGGTTGTCAAGAGTTTTTGGTGTTCAGTTTTGATAAATTTTTTATAACTGTTGTAATCGCTTGTGGTTTGGGTTATAATAAAAGTATGGCAACGAAAGAGCAAAAGTTTGAGTTAATTAGCCCTCATAAACCAACAGGAGATCAGCCTCAGGCAATAAAAAGTTTGGTTGAGGGCGTGCGTGATGGCTTGCGGACGCAGGTTCTTTTGGGCGTAACGGGAAGCGGAAAAACCTTTACGATGGCTAACATTATAAAAGAGGTTAACCGCCCGACCTTGGTTATTGCGCACAATAAGACGCTAGCGGCGCAACTTTGCAACGAGTTTAGAGAGTATTTTCCTAACAACGCGGTTGGGTATTTTGTTAGTTATTATGACTATTATCAGCCCGAGGCGTACATCGTTTCAACTGACACTTTTATTGAAAAAGAAACGCAAGTCAACGAAGAGATTGATAAATTAAGACACTCGGCAACCTGTTCGCTTTTTGAGCGAAAAGACGTTATAATCGTGGCGTCGGTTTCGTGCATCTATGGTCTGGGCGAGCCAAGCGAATACCAAAAAATGGCCATCAGTTTAAGGCCGAATATGCACATTTCTCGCGACGATATTATTATGCGGCTTGTTGATAACCAATATAAGCGCAGTGATATTGAGTTTGTTCGCGGGACGTTTAGAGTTAACGGCGACGTGTTGGATATTTTCCCTGCTGACCAAAGTGAGCACTGTATCCGCGTTGAGTTTTTTGGCGACGAGATAGAAAGCATTAAAGAGGTAGACGCGCTTACGGGCAAGGCGATAAACACGCTTAGTCACACGGCGATTTACCCAGCAACGCACTATGTTGTTGGAAGCGATAAGCTTGAAGCGGCGCTTGGCGAAATTGAAAAGGATATGACGCAAGAGGTGGCCGACCTTGAAAACAAGGGCAAAATTCTTGAAGCGCAGCGATTAAAGCAGCGTGTAAGCTATGACTTAGAGATGATGCGCGAGGTTGGCTATTGCAACGGTATTGAAAACTATTCGCGATATTTTGATGGGCGAAAACCGGGCGAGACGCCATACACGCTTTTTGACTATTTCCCTGAGGACTGGCTGCTTTTGATTGATGAAAGCCATATAACCATTCCGCAGATAAGAGGGATGTATAACGGCGACCGCGCGCGTAAGGATAACCTTGTTGGATACGGGTTTAGGCTTAAATCAAGTTATGATAATCGTCCGCTTACATTTGAAGAGTGGGAGAAAAAGATTGACCAAGTTATCTGTGTGTCAGCAACTCCGGGGCTGTATGAACTTGAACGGGCGGATAATGTTGCTGAGCAGATAATAAGGCCAACGGGTCTATTAGACCCCGAGATTACCGTTTTGCCAACCAAAAACCAAATGGACGTTTTGATGGGCGAACTTAACAAAACGATTAAGTCGGGCGGGCGCGCGCTTGTTACAACGCTTACTAAAAAGATGGCTGAGAACTTGGGCGCATATCTAACTGAAAACGGGATTAAATCGACCTATC
>USTX01000101.1 GCA_900557655.1 uncultured Eubacteriales bacterium | reverse complement strand
CGGTAACCGAGAAGTGGTCGCCGTAGAGCTTTTTTGCATTTTTGCCTATGTACTTTTTAATTATAGGTCTTGAGGGTGTGCATTGCCATAAAAGGAATAATTAAAAAGCTAAGCGGTAATTATTATGCTAAAATAAGTTTGCCAAACTGAAATTAATTTGCTAAACTATATAAGTTATGCACCTGCGTAACACAATTAAGTCATATAATTTATGCGCGTGAGAAGCAATCTTAGTGACGCGCGTGCGTAACTAATAGGAGAAAATATGAAAGTTGTTTTTATAGAAAGCCCAAACAAGAAAGAAAGTGTTGAAAAATATCTTGGTGCGGGCTATAAGGTTGTTGCAACTAAGGGTCATATTCGTGACTTGCCTGAAAAGGGTATGGGTGTTGACACAACCAAAAACTTTGAACCCACCTACGTAATTATGCCTGACAAAAAGAAGACAGTTGATTATATCATAAACGAGGCCAAAAAGGCAGATGGCGTTTATCTTGCAACCGACCCTGACCGTGAGGGAGAGGCCATCGCGTGGCATATAAGCACGGTTTTGGGGCTTGATAAAAAAGCGCCCGTAAGAATTATGTTTAACGAAATAAGTAAGTCGGCCGTTCAAAAGGGGCTTGAAAACCCGCGTCCTATTGATATTAATCTTGTTGACGCGCAGCAAGCACGCCGCGTTCTTGACAGGCTTGTGGGCTATAAATTGTCACCTCTCTTGTGCAAAAAAATTCAAGGGAACCTTAGCGCTGGCCGCGTTCAAAGCGTAACGCTTAGGTTGGTAGTTGACCGCGAGCGCGAGATTGAAAACTTTAAACCCGAAGAATACTGGACGCTTATCGCCACCCTTGAAAAACAGGGCGAGAAAGATAAAGTTAAGGCCTTTTTAGTTGACGGGAAAGACAAAAAGATAAAAACTAAAGAGCAGATGGACGCCATTTTAAATGACGTAACGGGGGCAGACTTTAATGCGGTAAACGTTAAAAAAAGCGTAACGGCGTCTCACCCAAGCGCACCATTTAACACCAGCTCTATGCAGCAAGACGCGCTTAACAAACTTGGTATGAGCCTTAAACAAACCACGCAAACGGCGCAAGGCCTTTATGAAGGCGTTGACATCGTGGGTGAGGGCAAGGTAGCGCTTGTTACCTATATCCGTACCGACTCCGTGCGTGTGTCGCCAGAGGCGCAAAAGATGGCTAAAGATTATATAACCGAAAAATTTGGCGACAAATATTTGCCATCAATCGCCCGCGTTTATAAAAACAAAAAAGACGCGCAAGACGCCCACGAGGCCATCCGTCCTATCACGCTTACCCGCACGCCTGAAAGCCTAAAAGATAAGATAGGTAAGCCATTTTATAAACTCTATAAGCTTATCTATGAGCGTTTTCTTGCAAGCCAGATGGCCGATGCGACTTACAATTCATTAAGCATCGAGTTTGACGCCAAAGGGCACAAATTTAAGGCAACCGGCCGTGCACCTATTTTTGACGGCTATACGGTAATTTACAACAATATGCCCGAAGAGAGCGAAGACGACGAAGTTTCAAGCAAACTTCCTAATGTTAACGAGGGCGACCGCTTGATTGAGGCGGGGCTTAAACCTGACCAAAAGTTTACAAAGCCACCAGCACGCTTTACCGAGGCAAGCCTTGTTAAGGCGATGGAAGAAAAGGGTATCGGCAGGCCAGCCACGTACTCACAAACGGTTAACGTTTTGCTCTCTCGCGATTATGTTGAAAAAGAGGGCAAGGCGCTTAAAGCCACCGACCTTGGCAAGCGCGTTGTTGATATGCTTATCCGCTTTTTCCCTAACATTATGGACGTGGGCTTTACGGCTGATATGGAAAACAAACTTGACGACATCGAGCTTGGCGGAAAGGTTTGGCAAGACGTTGTTGGCGATTTTTATGGCGGGTTTGAAACAGAATTAAAGGCCGCTCAAGCTGACAGTTATGTTGACCACGTGCCAGATGAGCCAAGCGATGTTATCTGCGATAAATGCGGCGCTAATATGGTTATCAAAACAGGCAAATTTGGCAAGTTTTTGGCGTGCCCGAACTTCCCTAAGTGCCGCAATACTAAGCGTATGGAAGACACTAAGTCGTATGGCAAGTGCCCAAAATGTGGCAAGGATATTAAGCAACTTAAAACCAAAACTGGAAAGGTGTTTTATGGCTGCACGGGGGATCCTGAGGGCGACTGGAAGTCTTGGGATATGCCCGCCGGCGAAAAGTGTCCAACGTGCGGCGAAGATATGATAATGAAGATTTATTCGGTTAACAAATACATTAAGTGCCCAAAATGTAACTATTCAAAAAAAGTGCCAATTAAACAAGAACAGGCGGAGGAAACGAGTGACAACGCTCAATAATAAAAACGTAACAATAATTGGTGGAGGCTTAGCGGGTTGTGAGGCGGCATATCAGCTTTCAAAACGCGGCGTCGCCGTGACGCTTTATGAGATGAAACCGATTAAGTTTTCGCCCGCTCACCACCAACAAACGCTTGCCGAAATCGTGTGCAGCAACTCGTTAAAGTCCACCGACCTTAAAACAGCCAGCGGGCTTTTAAAGGCTGAGATGGAGCATTTTGACAGCCTTATTATCAGGCTTGCCAAACGGTGCGCCGTGCCAGCTGGGGGAGCGCTTGCGGTTGACAGAGATAGGTTTAGTGCGCTGGTTGATAAAACGATTCGCGCGCTAAAAAACGTAACGGTTGTAACGCAAGAGGTAACTGAGTTTACACCAAAGAATACGATTATCGCAACGGGGCCGCTTACCAGTGACGCATTAATCCAAACTTTAAGCGCGTTTTTGGGCGAAGATAATCTGCACTTTTTTGACGCGTCTGCCCCAATTATTGACGGCGCAACGATAGATATGACCAAGGCTTTCACGGCTGCGCGATATGATAAAGGCGAAAGTGATTACATCAATTGCCCCCTAAACAAAGACGAGTATGACGCGTTTGTTGACGCGCTGGTTTCAGCCGAACGCGCCAAACTGCACGAGTTTGAAAAGGCAGAAATTTTTGAGGGGTGTATGCCCATCGAGGTTATGGCCGCCCGCGGGAAAGATAGCCTACGGTTTGGCCCATTGCGCCCCGTTGGCTTGCGAGATGAAAGTGGCAA
>USTX01000100.1 GCA_900557655.1 uncultured Eubacteriales bacterium | reverse complement strand
TTTTTTAAGATTAACACCGCCAAAATCAGTGATTTTAACGCGCATTTGAGACATGCTTGGTACTGTTAAACTTTTCAAGCCTAAATCCACCCCCTTGATGGGAAGGATGGCGAGCGCGGCTTACTATTCTTTTCTAAAAGTTCATCAAACCTATCTTTATAAATTTTGTATTGGTCATATTGAAGCTGAGAAAGCGCAAGTTCCTTGCAAAGCCCATAAATAAGCGTCTGACTTGACACATTTGGTGGGCAATCAATTTCACTATACAAATCATAATTATCATCAGGTTTATACGCATAAATTATTGTGTATTTCGAATTAGGTATGCCAACCTTGATTCTTTTTAAATCAACACCGTCAACTTTTTGGTTGCTTTTGGTGCAGCCAAGGCCGTCCCAGCCTGAAATACATCTTATCGCGTGAATTTGTTTTGACAGTTTTGTTAGGTCAATCTCACAATTCTCGTTAGAATAAATTTCTTCGCTTTTAACAAAATCAAGCCCGCATTCTGCTATGCTTTTAAGCACGATGTTTGAAAAATGAACCATTAAATCAAACTCGCGCGGTTTAGCAACCTCTTCTATCGGGTCAACTAAAACATCGGGGTCGGCCTTTTTAATTTCTTCCTGCTGCCGCACGTCGTCAAGGTATTCAATATAGTCACAAACGTCGCTAAGTCCCAATAAAAGGGCTGCGTTAAAAATCCAATCTCTAAGCATTTTTATCTCCTTTATTTAGTATTTTTGAGATTTCTTCTTGGCTTAAATCGCGGTGTTTAATGAAAGAGTAATTAGCAATTTCTCGCAGTTTGTCTTCCGCAGTTTGAGATATTTGTTTGTTATTTTTTTCAATCAGTGCGCGGTTAAACTCGTCAATCTCAGCAAAAAATTCTTTCGCACGGCTAGATCGCGTCTGTTTAAGCAAGTTAATCAGGCGCGCGTCAAGGGGGAACGCACGTGCAACAAAACTATCGCCGCGCTGCGTGAAATCGTGCACCTCAACCTGTTCGGTTTTCTTGTTAAAAACCAGTTCATAATTTTTATCAATCTCTTTGATACGAAGACGCAAATCAAAAATGTCGCGATATTTTTCTAAATACTCTTTCATAATCCCGCCTTTTTAAACTAAGATTCGCTTATGCCTGTAAGCTTAGCCTGCCCGCCCGGTTTGTTACAAATCAAGTCTGCATATTTAACAAGGGTCGCGCTGTAAGTAGGCTTATTAAAGTTTTGTTTGATAACGCGGCCGTCTTCGCCTTCAAGCCACTTCCAGTCACAAAGTTGATGGAGGTTAAACTCTTTGGTGTTAAGCAAAAACATAGTGTTATCGTCAATAAACCTGTCGCTTACGATTGGAATATTGTTATAGCTTATCGCCTTAAACCCGCCGTTTAACTCTGTAAAGTCAATGTTGGTGCGGTATTGGCTGAAATAGTCTTGATAGTTTCTTTTAACGCCTGATGAGCAGCAGATAAAGTCAACCTTGCTGTCATACGTCTCTTCAAGCGTGTCAAGCACGGTTTGAATTTTAACGTCGTTGATTTGAGCGGTACCCTCACCCGTTTTTAAGTCTTTCATATACGGAATAAGCCAGCCATATGTTTCGCGGCTTAACCCATAAATAGACCCCGTGTTGTTAAAGATAGCGCCAAGTCCAGTAAGTTCTTTACCAAACGAGCCCTGAACGCAAAGATAATATTGCGTTGTTTGGCTGGTTGTTACTTTAAGCGCGCTCGCCGTAAGCGTTACGCCTGACAAGGTCACTTTTTTGTTCGCGCGGTCAACGCTTGTGATTCTCTTAGCGCCGCCACCGGTTAAGATGTTGCCGCTTGCGTCAATGATGTCAACCACCATACCTTCCATAAGGTTTTTAACGCTGTCAACGGTCACGGTTGTTGCCGAGTTATCAGCAATCTTACAAAGTTTGCCCGTGCCATCAGCATAAAGCATACGTCCAAGATTAAATGAAGACGCTTTAATAAGACCTTCCATCTCAGCGTTTAAAAGATTAACAAAGGCGCCAGCGCTGCTTAAAGATGCCCTCATCGCCTTGTCTGAAATTTCAATTTTGCCATAAAGGTTTTTAAGGGCAAGCGTAAACTGCTCGTAGTTGTTGCCCCCAGCGATTGGCAAGTCGCCCGTTTCGGTTCCTGCCCCAACGCCGCCGTTTAGTCCGTATGGCGCAACCTTTTTAATCTCACTTCCCCAAACGTCATTAGTTGTTTGGTTAATTCTTGCTAAAAGGGGGTTAACCGACGTGTTAAGTTGGTCGCTTACAACGCCAAGATAAACCTCTTTTAACGCTTTGTCTGCATTTTGTAAAGTTACCATTTTATTTATCCTTATCTAAAAAATTTTTGAACCATCTCTCGCGCCTCTTCCATACTGTTTAGTTTTTTTGGGGGAGACACAGGAATGGTTGAAGTTTTTCCCGTTGTAACCACGGGCGGGGTTTTGACAGCTTTAAGAGAGTTAATATAGTTGCCAATAATCAATTCTTGCGCGCGCGGATTATTAACAATATATTCTTTCAAAAAACCCTCATCAGTTGCTAAAAACTCAGGTTTTTTACGCGTTTTAGAGTCACTTAGCCGAAAAGCCAGTTCAAGGCAGTTATCAAGCGACGCCAAGTTTTTGTCACTAATTAAGACTTCTGCCATCGCCTTTGCTTGCGCCTTAGCCTCGGGGTTTTTAGCAATAAACGCTGCCACCTTCTCGCGCCAGTTCTCTTTTTTGTATTGCGGAATCGGGTCGCGCGTTTGTGCCTCTTGCGCCTCGCTTTGTGCTTTTTCACTTGCGTTTGCATTGACACTGTTCAGCACATTCGCGTTCTCGTTGACGCTGTTCAGCACATTTGCGTTTTGCGACTTAAAATTAATTTCGCTTTCATTTATCTCCGCTTTATTTTCACTTGCATTATTTTCTAGTTGCAATGCCATATGCTTTTGGCTTAAAGCGAAAGATTTTTCAAGTTCAGCAAGGCGCTGACTTTTTCGCGTAAACTCGGCCTGTAAACTGTTATAGGCCGAAAGCAGACTTGTTGAGTCTTTAAACTTTCCAAATGGAGAGCCGCCCGTGCTTGCATCCACCGCACCTTGCGCCCCAGTCGTCGCTTCATTCGCGCTCGTCCGTGCGCCAC
>USTX01000099.1 GCA_900557655.1 uncultured Eubacteriales bacterium | reverse complement strand
AAAAACTTGAAACTCGCTTTGCTTGACGGTTATCTGTTCAAGGTCGCTTTCACAAATCTCGCCCGCGCCCTTAAAGAAAATTAGTTTGTCACACTCATTTAATATGGTTGAAAGGTCGCCAAGCGTGAACGCAATCAAATTTTGCTTGGCCTTTGGCGTAATGCTAAGCCCCGCAGCGCGCACCCGCTCGTCAATAACCTTGCCAAGTTCAAACTCAGTTAAGTGACCACAATCGATGTTAATCGCGTTTTTTACTGGGCATTCAGCCGCTGCCCCCGCGTTAAAGAAAGCAACAATACTTGTTCCGCTTGCACTTGCAAAATTGTTAAGTTTTTCAAGCACGGCCGCATTCGCCTTGCCCGTCAGCTTTTTAAAGTTAAAGTTTGAAACAACAATAAGCCTAAACGGGTCACCAAATGGGCACACGGCCAGCGCGTCAAACAACGCATTAAAGTCAAGGTCTTCGCCCGCCATATTTACAAGGTTAAGGTCAGCAAAGTTAGGCACTGCCGCTTTTTTGATGATTTCAAGCGCGCTAAAACAAAGGTGTCTGTCTGCCCCACTGATAGCCATCACTGCCCCAAGATTTGGTTTTTGTTTAAACTCTGTATATTTCACGCCTATATTTTAGCAAACTTAGCCCCGTTTAGCAAGTTTTTTTGAAACGAATTAAAAACTAAACAAACCCCAACCCGATAAGTATCACAATCGCAATCAACATCCCCGCAAGGTTTTTGTAAGGCTTGCGTCCAAAAAAGTAATCGCTTGCAACCACGCTTGCAATCAAAACGATATACATACACAAGTCAATAAACCAAACGTTAAAAATCAAGGCCTTTAAGTTAGCAACCGTTTTTGCGATTAAAATCACAAGGTTAAACGCAAATTCAGGAACGATAAATGCAACGCTAAGAGACGGGAAAATCGTGGCCACCATCAAGATTATCACCGCACTCATATACGCCACAGTTGCAACGGGGATAGCAAGCAGGTTGGCAAGAACGCTTAGGCCGCTTATTCGGTCACTAATTTTTGCGATGATAAAGAACGTGCCGATTTCAACTGACAGCGTAACTGCCAGCGTACCCGCAAGTTTGTTTCCAAGTTTTGGCTCCATCGCTCGCTGTAAAACCGGCGCTAAAAGGATGATCGAAAGCACGGATGCAAAACTTAACTGAAACCCAACCATAAACAGTTGAAACGGCTGGATAGTTAACACTATTATGCACGCCAGCGCCAGCGAGTTAAGCTTGTCATACTGTTTGCCCCTAAGGGTTGATGCGGTCATAACCGTAACCATAATAAATGCGCGCAAGGCAGATGGATTAAAGTTACATATCCAAACGTAGATAAACAACAGCGTCGTTATAAACCCAAACCGCCACTTATCATTTAGCTTCATAAGTTTGGCAAGCCCCGCCAAAATCAAAGCCATAAACCCAACGTGAAGACCGCTTACCGCCAAAAGGTGCGCAATACCGCTGACTTTGAAATCATCATAAATATCCTCAACCGCGCCCTTGTCACCAAACAACATTGAATAGGCAATCTCGCCCGCGTCGCCGCGCATATTGGTTGTAAACATCTCGTGCGCGTGCTTGCGTATAAAGTCAAATAATTCAACCTTTACGCCAGTGTTAAACACCGAAATTTCATCGCTGTCAAGAAAGCAGCTGCCAGACACGCCCGCAACAAACGGAAGCGAACTTAGCGCGCCATTATATGATGACGAATAGTATTTAAACCGCCCATGAAAAACAACCTCGTCACCGATGTGAAACTTGCCTGCCGTGCTGACGTAAATGCGGATATTGCCCTTTAAATTGTCATCAGTGACCGCCCTGCCCGTATCAAGGTCAAGGTAATCGGCCGATACGCGCGTAACCTCAATATATTTTGTTTTTACATCACAAACCACGCCCGTGGCTGAGGTGATGTTGAATTGTTTTGGCGAGCGACTGTCTACCTTAAGCGCCGCTAAAAACACGTACAGAAAACCAAACACAAAAAACACGATGCCAAAAAGCACCGCGATTTTGCGAACCGAAAGAACCTCTCGTACCTTTTTAATGCACGAAAGAGCCACCACCAAAACGACACCAACGCCACAAATTATTGGCGCCGCCACCGAGTTTAAAACAACAAGCGCACCCAAAGCAATGCCCGCCATAAGTGTAATCGCAACAAGCACCAGTGGTCTAAAATTAAAAAGCCGTCTTCCGTACAAATTCATATTTAAAGTATACCACGCCCCGCCCTTTATTGTAAAGGCTTTTGCCCTATTTGCCATTGCGAGGAGCGCCAGTGACGTGACAATCTCAGCCGCTTTTATTCACGCGCAAGCGTGCTCATCAAGAATTTTTATCAAAAATTCGCAGATGAAGAGGAGCAATCGAACGCAAGTAAAGCGAGCACTTGCGATAGCAACGTCGAGCATAAAACAAGTTCGTGTTGCGACGAGTAGGGGGAGGGCTGGTCGCAGTGGAGCGCAGAGCGACACAAGACGGAGGGGTTAATAAGTCCGCAGAAAAAAAGAAGGTATTTTAATTTGGTTAAACCAACCCAACTAAAACACCTTCTTTTATTATGTTCTCTTAAAATCTAAAAAATATGCATGTTTTAAAAAATTAACTTTCTTTATTTAAGTATGGTTCTATTGCCTTGTAAATCTCTGCGCACACACTTTCAAAAAAATAGTGAATATGAGTGTCTGAAAAGCGCAATATCGTAAGCCCCTGAGATTTTAAAAACTCGTCTCGCTCGGCATCTTTGTTTTGTGTATCGTCATCGTAATAGTGCTGACCACCATCTATTTCAACAACTAACTTGGCCTTGGCGCAATAAAAATCCACGATATAGGTTCCTAGTAAATGTTGTCGTTTAAACCGCAATGGTAATTTTCGTAAGCATAAACCCCAAAGCCGCAATTCCCACGGTGTCATATTTTTGCGCATACGTTTTGCGAATTTATAATTATAGTTATTGTATTGTATCATAACCAAATTATATCAACGCAGGTAGGTTTTGTAAATTATTATGAAACAATAGTAAAAAACAAACATTGTAATAACCTAGGTCGTGATGGCATAAAGGTATTTATTCGCAGGCAAATTGTTTAAAACAGACACTTCAAATTTATAACCACCCCGTTTTTTCTGCGGACTTATTAACCCCTCCGTCTT
>USTX01000098.1 GCA_900557655.1 uncultured Eubacteriales bacterium | reverse complement strand
GCCTTTTCTGTTTCTTCATCTGGCTCTCTCGCCGCCGTTTCGATGTCTATATTTTCAGTAATTGCGTTTGTATCGACTTCGCTATTTGGCGAGTTGGCCGTCACGTTTTCTACGTTGAAAGAACTATCAGTTGCACGTGCGTTTATGTTGATTGCATTAACTTCATCATTTTTAGTTGATGAGCGTTTGACTGCTGCCCGCTTAGGTTTTGTTGGCTCTGGTGCTTTTTCACATTCTTCGGCGCTGATACATATTTTTTTCGCGTTGCCGAAAAGGGTAAAGAAATATAATTTGATTGAGGCGAATTGTTTTTTAGTTTTCGGCAAGAATTTGCGCGTGATTAGACGCGGAAAAAGGTAGTATTCACAAAGATCAATAATGCGGACAAGCGCAACCGGCCGTGTTTATATTGCCCTTTAAAAGTATGTCGTGACGTGCAAAACTTTCGGCCACGCCAAAGCGCCCCAAAAGCACTTTCTTGCACGCTTTTCGGTTTTTAAAAATGATTTCAAGGTCGGCGGGTAAATTGTCGTGAGGCTTGTCAACATAAATTTGATTTTTGGTTTTTTGAAGGGTAATATAGGTGCTCTCGCCAAAAATACCCATCGAAATTCTTAGATTTTCAGGCAGGTTTAAAAATGTGTCACGAGCGCGCGCGTCGTTTTTTGACACGTACGCCATACTTTTGCCCAAAATTTTCATTATAAGTTTAACAAGTCCACTTTTTGCCATACGCCCCTCACTTTTAACCTTAGTATACCCAAAAGCCAACCAAAAGTAAAATAAAATCAGTTGCAAACCCAAAACTAAACATGTGCTGAGGGGCGAAATTATTTTGCGCGGCGCGGACGAAAGTGATATACTTTAAAAAAAGGAGGTTTTTATGGGACTTAAAATTGGTTTAATTGTTGGCTGCGTGGCGCTTATGATGCTGTTTATCTGCGTACGCACAATTCGCGGCGGCGTTTGGGGGGTTGCAACTAAGGCGCTGGCGTCGGTTGCGTTTGTAAGCGCTGGCATTATCGCGCTTGGCGTAAATGGCGGTGGACTTGGCGGTGCGTTGGTTGTTATCGGGCTTGTTTTTGGCCTTGTTGGCGACATTTTGCTTGACCTTAAAGTAATTTATCCTGACAATAATGACTTTTATTTAAACTGCGGGATGCTCTCTTTCGGGCTTGGGCACATTGCGTTTGCGTTTGGGCTAAGTTTGCTATCGTCGCCTGAATCAAACCTTTTAAAATGCATTCTTATCAGTCTTGCAATCGCCATCGTTGCGGCCACGCTTATAATGCTGATGGGCAAGCCAATGAAACTTAATTTCAGCAAGTTTTTCTTTCAAAGTTTTGGATACGCCATCGCGCTTGTGTTTATGAGCGCATATTCAATCGCGCTTAGCCTTAACCTTAAAATTATGTTTATAGCAGCGGTTGGTTTTGTTTTATTTTTACTTTCAGACCTTGTTCTTTCAACCCAATACTTTGGCGGTAAGCAAGACAGTAAACCGCTTATCGTTATCAACCACGCGCTTTATTACCTTGCGCAAATAAGCATCGTTGCGTTTTTGCTTTTCTTGTAATTAATTTTTACATCAAAAAAATCGGCCAATTTACGGTCGATTTTTTGTTTTAGAAAATTAAATATTTTAATTAATTATTTTATTTAATAAAATATTTTTTTTGTAATTAATTGATTAATTTTTTTTATTTAAATTATTTTTCGGATTCAGGGCTGCTTACAACTTGCGCGTCACGAACCACTTGATTATATGAATACGTTACGGCTTTAACGCAGGTTTTGTTAAGCTCGATAGCAAACGCGTCTTTATACACACCTGTTTCGTCCACCTTTCGGGTATAGAAAAATTTTGAAACCATACCCTCTTCCGCGTTCTTTTCAAACTCGGTTACATCGGCATTGTTTTTTAAAATTAGCTCAATGTCACCAACGTTTTCTTTCTTTAAAGACTTAACTATATTAAGTTCAAGGCCAAGCGGCGTTTCAAACATAATCCAATACCCATGTTCGTCACGCATACACATAACCCCGTCAAAATTATGGGTTGGTTCAGGCATTTTTTTGATAACATTTTCGATTTGGTTGGCGATTGAATGGTCAAGCTTTTTTGAATATTCAAGCGCTTTTTTATAGTTTTTTAAGATGCTCATCTTTTTCTCCTTTTTTATTATTTTAACAAAAAAATTGGGTTTTTATCAATTAATTTCGTTGATAAATTAAATCTAATTTAAATTGTCAATCATCAAAAGAACATTGCCTACTGACAAGCTTGCCTCGGTTTTAAACCTAAATGCCTCTTTTGTTTTAACCAATGTTGACAGCGTTTCTTTTTCAATGATTTTGGAGTTCCTTTCTATTACATCAAGAGCCTCGGCCGCGCCATTTGCGCACAGTTTGATATGGTCAGTCACTTCAAAGCCGCTGTCCTTTCTTAGGTTTTGAATTTTTGAAATAATCTCTCGCACGTTGCCCATCTCTATTAGTTGGGGGGTAAGCGTCGGGTCTATAATCACGGTTACCGCGCCGTTGCTTTCGCTTGCAAAGCCCTCTTTGTTTTTGATTTCGATAAACAAATCGGCCTCGGTTAAAGCTATCGTTTCGCCGTCAATATTAAGGTTAAACGTATTGCCCGCGCGGACAGATTTAACCACCTCATTTGCGTCCACCGCCGCCAGCGCGTTTCGTATAGCGCCAATCTTTTTACCATATTTTGGCCCCAAAACAGGCAGATTAGGTTTAAGGCTGTAAGACACAAATTCATACGCGTCTTTAATAGTTTCAACGCTTAAAACGTTAAGTTCGCCCGCGATAAGCGCTTTTAGTTCGTTGTTTAACTTGTTTTCACCAACAAGACACACAATGCATTTTGAAAGCGGCTGCCTTGCGCGCGAGCAGGCCGTGTTGCGCACTCTTCGGCCAAGGTTAACGATTTCAAGTGTCTCTTGCATACCCTCGTTAAGGCTTGCATCGATAAAGGCCTTATCCGCCACTGGGTACTCACACAAATGCACGGATACCGGCGCGGTTTTGTCTACCGAGCGCACAAGGTTTTGATAGATTTCTTCGCTTATAAACGGAACGAAAGGCGCAATCAGTTTAACCAGCCCGCTTAAAACCGTGTAAAGCGTCATAAAGGCCGCAATCTTGTCTTCGCCTTCGCCGCTTGCCCAAAATCTTTCACGCGAACGACGGATATACCAGTTTGAAAGGTTATCAACAAACTCGGTTATCTTTCGGCTT
>USTX01000097.1 GCA_900557655.1 uncultured Eubacteriales bacterium | reverse complement strand
CAGCAGGCGGGCGGGGATGACCTTCGTCTCATTGATGACCAGCGCGTCGCCGGGATTCAGATAGTCCACAATGTCGTAAAAATGCTTATGCGTTATGCTTTTTTGCTTACGATCGTACACAAGCAGCCTGCTGCTGTCGCGCGGTTCCACCGGCGTTTGTGCAATCAGTTCCTGCGGTAAATCATAGTAAAAATCACTTGTTTTCATCAATCTTAATTCCTAAATGTTCGTATGCGGGCGTAAGCGCAATGCGGCCACGTGGCGTGCGTGAAATAAAGCCAAGTTGTAGTAGATACGGCTCATACACGTCTTCAATCGTCCCCGGCTCTTCACCCGTTGAGGCCGAAAGCGTGTCAAGCCCAACTGGCCCGCCCTTAAATTTTTCAATAATGGTTGTAAGGATGCGCGTGTCAACAAAGTCAAGCCCAAGTTCGTCAATTTGAAGTTTGTTTAGTGCGTGGCGCGTGATGTTTAAATCAATCTTGCCATTGCCAAACACGTCCGCAAAATCTCTTACGCGCTTTAAAATGCGGTTGGCAATACGCGGCGTACCACGGCTGCGCGAGCCAATTTCGCACGCTGAATCGTCATCAATGTCAATGTTTAAAACCTTGGCCGAGCGTTTAACTATCGTTGCAAGTTCCGTCACGCTATAAAGCTCAAGCCTACAAATAACGCCAAACCTGTCTCTAAGCGGCCCCGTAAGCATCCCCGCCTTAGTTGTTGCGCCGATAAGCGTAAAATGCGGCAGGTTAATGCGCATCGAACGCGCCGATGGCCCCTTACCTATCATAAAGTCAAGCGCAAAGTCTTCCATCGCGGGGTAAAGAATCTCTTCAACGTTGTGGTTAAGCCTGTGGATTTCGTCGATAAACAAAACGTCACCCTCGCTTAGGTTGGTAAGAATCGCTGCTAAGTCACTGGCCTTTTCAATCGCTGGGCCACTGGTCAGTTTAATGCCCGCGCCAAGTTCGCCCGCAATAATGTGTGACAAGGTGGTTTTTCCAAGTCCTGGAGGGCCATAAAGCAGCACGTGGTCAAGACTGTCGCCCCTTTTTTTGGCCGCCTTGATATAAACTTCAAGGTTTTCTTTAACCTTGTCTTGCCCAACATAGTCGGCCATTGTTTTAGGACGCAAAACGTTTTCAACGTCATTATCGCCCTCTTGCGCAGCGCTTGAAACGAACCTGTCATCCGCCACCTCGTCACGCTTGGTGCTAAGCAAAAACTTTTCATCAAAGCCTTCCATAGTTACCTCCCCATACCTTTAAGACAAGCCGCCACCACTTGCTCGGCCGTCATAGACGCGTCGGCATAAAGTGACGTAAGGCGCACGGCGTCCGCACGCGTAAGCCCAAGCGAGATAAGCACCTCAATAGCGTCATCAATCTCGGGCGTTTTAGCGCGGCTAAGTCCAAGCCCCGTTATAAGGTTATTCTCGCCCGCTAAGGCATCTACCTTATCTTTCAGTTCAAGGCACAACCTTTCAGCCGTCTTTTTGCCAAGCCCCTTGATTGAAGACAAAAGTTTAGTGTCTCCCGAATGGATAGCCTCAATTATGCTTGCCACCGTCCCGTTAGACAGAATCAAAATCGCCATCTTTGGCCCAATGCCTGAAACTGAGATAAGCTGCATAAACAAGTTCCTTTCGTCTGCGTCCCAAAAGCCGAATAAGCACATACCATCTTCTTTAACTTGAAGATACGTAAGAATGGTTTGCATCTGGTTAGGCTGGCTCATCGCCTTATGGATAGTGTTAGTGGAACAGATTACCTCAAACGCAACCGTGCCCCCGTCAACTGCTATCGTGTTTTCATCTATATATGTTACTTTTCCTTTAACGCTGTAAATCATCATTACCTCATTTGATTTGAATTAAGATCATTATTTGTTTGGGCGTGAGTAAGCGCAACCGCAAGTGCGTCGGCCGTATCGTCTGGCTTAGGCACGCTTTTAAGGTTAAGCATAATCTTTGTCATATATTGTATCTGTGCCTTTTCGGCTCGGCCAAACCCCGTAAGCCCTTGCTTGATTTGAAGTGGAGTGTATTCAAAAATCTTAACGCCCTTTTCTTCACACTCACAAACCACAACGCCCCTTGCTTGCGCCACCTTAATAGCCGTTGTTGTGTTGGTGTTAAAAAACAGTTCCTCAATCGCCAGCACCTCAGGCTTAAAGCGCGAAATCAAAACGTCCATACCTTTTTTGATAACCAAAAGCCGCTGCGGGAAAGGCATGTCTTTATCCGTCGTTATCGCGCCATAGTCAATAACGGTGCACTTACCACGCTTATCCTTTTCAATAACCCCCCAGCCAACAATGGCATACCCTGGGTCTATCCCTAAGATTATCATAAAACTCCTTAATAGTTACTAAGTGCCATCGCGCCCGCCATCAGTATTCGCACAAGAAACAATGCCCGCCACCTATATTAATATCGACGACCAATACCAATAATCAATACTTGCAACCAATATCAATATTTATACAATTAGTATTGTACCGCCCGCCACCGATATTGTCAATCTTTTTTCAAATCCCGCCAAAACAAAACACTTATCGGCCGTCACCTGCGCATTTCGCTTATCCTTACACACTTAACCGCCTTTCACTTATTCTTACACACTCTTCTGCCTTTACCTACAACTTCCATCTATCCACACAAAAAAACACCCACCGCATTTTAGCGATGGGTAGTCTTACTATTACTTTTATTGTTATAGCAATAGGCAATTTTACTATCACCTTTGTTGCTTATTTGGTTTTGGGCAGATAGTATCATTTAGTTTTTCAATGAATGCATTTAAATTGCTTGGCACGACGTAATCAATCTGTTCGTCATATGGGTCATTATACATCAGCATTGCAACATATCCCGATGGCTCAAAAGATAACCGATACATCGGTCGGTTTGCAAGCGCTTGCCCAGTTTGTTTGTCACACACGCCAGCCATTAAAAAAGTATCGTTTGTATCGTCTATATTTAACTTAACGTTTGGTTGGTCTATTGCCGAACAAATGGTTTGGTTTAGGCTTGAAAGCGTGGCGCGTATCTCATCTACGTTTTTAAGCGTTTCATAATACTTACAAAACCCCTCAACATTATCCTTGATATGCGCCAATATTTCGTCTTGCGTTTGCTTGGTCAGTTCGCACCTAAAAAGTTCATCCGTACCAAGCTTGTTAAACGACACAACAAGCCCATCCGCCACCTCGTCAATAAACACATTTGAGCAATTGTTCTTGCCCTCTTTAATAAACAGCCACGTCGCCTTACCGCAGGCTTTCACTCCAATTGTAAACCCACCAAACTTCTCTT
>USTX01000096.1 GCA_900557655.1 uncultured Eubacteriales bacterium | reverse complement strand
ATCTAATAGGACAACAACACCAAGAGGCACTTTTGCAGTATTGGGCATTTTTGAGCACATACTTTTATGCGGGCGCGGTCAATCTTTGACTGCCCTGTTGACATAATAAGCAGTGGCAGATGGTTAAGTGCGCAAAATTTGGCACTTTCAACCGAGCTTTTTGAACCTCCCACATCTATAACAACGTTAGGCAAAACTTTAAGCGATTTAAGACTTGGCGCTTTTAAGCAATTTGGAATTTCGCGCGAGCCAATTTCGTCGCTTGACAAAACTTTATCTACGCACATAACGCGGTCTTTTGTGGTTTTAAGGGCGCCAACTAAGGCTTGACCCATTTTCCCTTCGCTTCCAACAACACAAACTAACATACACTTTCTCCTCTTTTGCATTATATTCGCGCGCCACTTATCGCGACAAAACTTGACAATCTGCAAAAACTGATGTAAAATAAAGGTGTCAAATTTAAGACGAAAGAAATAAAATAAATTAGGAGTAAGAATATGAACAAGAAAACAATCTCAAACATCTTTGTTGCTGTTGCAATTTGTTTAGCTTTTATGCAACAAACCCTTTGGGTAAGTATTGGCTTGATGATTGCGGCCATCGTTATCTGCGGCGACGAAAAAACAACGAAGCGTATTGCACAGTGTCTTGCGCTTGTTTTAGTTGTTAGCGTTATCAAATATACATTAGGCTTTATCCTTGGCGCATTTGACAACTATAGCTATTCGTTTGTTAACCACACTGAGGCGGGTTATAACTATTACAAATTCCTTTTAGTATTTAATAAATACATGGGATTTGTTGCCAATCTGTTTATCGCCGTTTTTGCTGTACTTGGCGCCATCAACTTTTCTCGCGACAAAGAAATGCCGCTTTTTGGTGGACTTGTTGAGAAAATCGCAGGTCTTGGCTCAAAAGCAACTAAAAACAAAGACGCTAAAACCGAAGAAGAAACCCAACATACTGACGACGCTGAATAGTTAGTTGTTAGGTCAAGCGTTAATTTTACAAAAAACAAAAGCCCCTCTTAAGAGGGGTTTTTTGTTTACGCATTAGTCATGAGTCGCGCGTGAGCCACTAGCCTTGGTGCTGCGTGAGCCACATGCTTTTGTGCTGCGTGAGCCACAAGCTTTTGCAGTTTTCTTTTTGTCATTAGAACGCATTTTGTTTTCTCCTTTTTTAAATTTCTAATCTTAGTATGCCCGCCCCCCGCCAAATTATACATAGTTAAAAATAGTGGTTGCCCTTATTTTCAACTTTAAACTCAGAATCCTAAAAATGTTATCTTTTAAATTTGATAGTCTTTTTACCATTTAGTTTTAAACTAAAAAATTGGTCACATGGCGAAGGTGAAGGTTAAAACGAGGGTTGAAAGGACAAAAAGATACACTGAAAACCACAGCCAGTTGCCGCGGCGCGCAACTTTAAGCATAGCGCGAATTGAAATAAGCGCGGCCGAAAATGCCACAACGCTGCCGAGTAAGACTGGCACAAACCCAATTGCGGGGGCAACAAAGCCGCAGCCAATCAGCTCATAGGCCATACTTGCAATAATAACTGGGATGCTTAAAAGGAAGGAAAATCGCAGAGCGTCTTCGCGGGACGCGCCCAGAAGCTGCCCCGTACAGATGGTTGCGCCACTACGCGTTATGCCCGGAAGCACGGCTATGCCCTGACTTATGCCAACCATAATCGCCTGACCAAATGTTAAATTTGGTTCGTCCGTGCCGCCAGTTTGACCATTTGTGCCCGACTTGCCCGCCATTGAACTTTTTGCGCCCGTATTGAAGCCCGACGTATGTGCGCCAAGGCTTGTCATCGCGCCCGCCGGTTGAAGCACGTTACCCCTAGGCAGCGCCATAGTTGTAACAAGTAAAAGCATTGCGCTTATCAAAAACCCAAAGCCCAAAAAGGTGATGGTGAAAAGCTCGCTTAAAAGCAGTTTAAAACACACCGCAAGCACGCATGTTGGGATGGTGGCCACGATTAACAACCGCCCTGTGCGCGAAAATGGGTGCCTTAAAAGCGCCCTGACGTCTGGCCAAAACACAATAATTACCGCTAAAAGCGTGGCCAAGTGCAAAACGACGTTAAAAAAATTGTTGCTTTCGGTTATGCCCATAAGCCCCTCGGCTAGGGTCAAATGCCCGCTTGACGAGATGGGCAAAAACTCCGTAATCCCCTGAATTAACCCTAAAATCAACGCTTTCCACCAAATCACAACGCCGCCCTCCTAATCAATAAAGTTTATGCAACGCCGCGCGAAGTCTTTACAAACTTTTAAAAAAGATATATAATGGCAAGGCAAAGGAGAAAATTATGGAACTTGGAGTTGTTGGCTTGCCCAATGTTGGCAAAAGCACAATATTTAATGCATTAACTGGGCTAAATCAGCATACCGGTAACTGGACAGGTAAAACAGTTGCTAAAGCGATTGGAAAGTTTAATTATAATGATGAGGATTTTATTTTGGTTGATTTGCCTGGTACTTATTCGCTATCTTCTGATTCGAAAGAAGAAGAAATTGCTAGAGATTATATTTGTTTTGGGAACCCTGATTGTACAGTTGTAGTGCTTGATGCTACTTGTTTAGAAAGAAATTTAAATTTAGTATATCAAATTTTGGAAATCACAAATAAAGTAGTTGTTTGTGTTAATTTACTAGATGAAGCAAAAAAGAAAGGAATAGAAATAGATTTAGATAAACTCTCTTTCACTCTTGGAGTTCCTGTTGTTGGAACTATTGCTAGGAAGAAAAAAACTTTAAATAAATTAATGCAAAGTGTATATGAAGTTTGTACTGAAAATTGTTCTGATGAATTATTCAAAATTGAATATCCAGAATCTATAGAAAATGCAATTACTATTGTTGAAAAAAGTGCTAAGGAACTTTTATGTTCTTCTTTATTTACTAATTATAGATGGATTAGTTTAAAACTCCTAGAAGGAAATTCTAAAATTATTTCATCAATTGAAAATTACCTAAATATAAATTTAGTTGATAATGAAAATATATCTTGCAGTGTTAATAAAGCAAAAGAAATACTAGAAGATAATAATATAAATAATTATATTATAAATGCTGGTGGTAATGTCAAAGTAGGTAAAGCATATAATAAAGAATACTATGTTGTAGGAATAACCAATCCAGATAATACAAGCAATATCTTTACTAAAGTAAACATAAATAACTTATCAGTAGTTACATCAGGTAATTATCAAAGATATTGTTCTTTTAATGATAAGATATATGGACATATTATTAATCCAAAAACAAATGAGATATTAGACGAAGTATTAGTTTCTTATTTTATAAAACCAAATAGTTATACAACAG
>USTX01000095.1 GCA_900557655.1 uncultured Eubacteriales bacterium | reverse complement strand
CCTAATGTGGGCGTTGTGGCCGTGCCAGACAGTCGGCTTGACGCGCTTGCTAAACTTTATAACACGCAAAAGGTGACGCCCGCGCTTTTAAAATTTGTTGACATTGCGGGGCTGGTTAAGGGCGCAAGTCACGGCGAGGGGCTTGGCAACCGTTTTCTTGCAAGTATTCGTGAGTGTGAGGCGATAGTGCACGTTGTTAGGTGTTTTGAAGATGCCAACATTACGCACGTTGACGGCTCGATTAACCCTATCCGCGATATCGAAACCATTAATATTGAACTTAGCCTTGCTGACCTTGAAAGCGTGCAAGCAAAATTGGATAAGGCAATTAAGCGCAGCAAACAGGGCGATAAAACCGCTAATTTTGAAGTGCCTATTTTAGAGAAATTGGCGGCGTGTTTAAATGAGGGTAAGCCCGCCAAAACCCTTGAATTTTCAAGCGATGAACGCGAGTTTGTTGACAGCCTGTTTTTAATCACAACCAAGCCCGTTATCTATGCGTGCAACATAAGCGAAAACGACCTTGGCAAAGACGAAGATAGCATTGAAAACGTGCGTCTTGTTAAAGAGTATGCCGCGCGCGAAGGCAGCGAGGTGCTTGTTATCTCGGCGAAAGTTGAGCAAGAACTAACCGAACTTGACGACGATGAACGCAATATGTTTCTTGCCGATTTGGGGCTTAAAGAAAGCGGCCTTAACCGCATAATCAAACTTGGATACAAACTTTTGGGGCAGATAAGCTTTTTAACGGCGGGCGAGAAAGAAGTGCGCGCGTGGACAATTTTAAAGGGTACAAAGGCGCCACAAGCAGCAGGCAAAATTCATACTGATTTTGAAAAAGGATTTATTAAGGCTGAGGTTTGTCCGTTTGAAACACTTATGGAGTGCGGCGGGTATGTCGGCGCGAAAGAAAAAGGCAAAGTGCGCGTTGAGGGCAAAGACTATGTTATGCAAGACGGCGACGTTTGCCTATTTAGATTTAATGTTTAAAAAAATTCAAATTTAAAATGCTGCCATTAATAAGCAGCATTTTTTTGATATAAAATATTTTTAAGTTTCATTGCAAAAAATTCTATTGTTACACGTAGTTATGCAAGGTTTTGGGGATTGCCACGTCACTACGTTCCTCGCAATGACATGGTAGCACTCTTTGCAATGGCAGCAATATTTCACCTTTAAACTTTCAACTTTAAGTTAAATTTTTTCGCAGATTTTATAAAGTTCGGTAAGGTCGGCGCGCACCAAAAGCGGGTGTTTGTTTGAATAATCTGGCGTGCCATCATGTGTGTTAATATAAATGGCCGCGATCTTGGTTTCAGGCTTTAAAACTATCATAAGCGATGAAAATTCAAGGACTTTTTTATTACCATTTATGCTTACAAGTTGATGCTGTTTGGTTTCAAACTTAATTTCAAGACAGACATTATCCTGCTTCCAATCATTAACAAAATAGCTGTAATCCCCATAAAAGTCTTGGCTTGGTTGTTCGTTCATCTTTCCGCCTGTAATAAGGCGCTTAAAGATGCTGAGTTTGGTCATATTAGTAAAAGCACTTTTTAGTTTTTCAAAATTTTCGCTATTATTGGCTTCGCTTACCTTGGTTCCCGAAATTTTGTGGTTATACACAATAAATTCATTGGGCGCGTCAACCGTAAGCGGCTCTCCTTTTTTAAAGCCGCACAAACATAGGGTTGAAACAACCATAACCACCGACATAATAAGTGCAATAAGTCCAAACTTTTTATACGACATAAACATCTTCCTTTAAAGGTATTTTAAGGCATAACTGCGGGTTTGTCAACAAAAAATCAAATATTTCGGTATTGACTTTACGTCCGTTTTGCGGTAAACTAGGCGCGTGAAAAAGTTTTTCAAAAAGTTTTTTGTGTTTTTGGGCGCAGCGCTGCTTTTGACGGTGTCCGTTTTTGGCGGAAAACTTTTGGGCGACACTATCTCTGCCTCTCTTTTTGACCCCGGCAAGTTGTATAACGAGGAAGCACTTTCCCCTAACGTCAGCGCGATTATGGCGCGGTTTGACGCGGGCGAAATCACGTTTGACTCACTTACTGAAAAAGACGCGGTTGACGCATTAATTATTGCCAAAGAACTTTTAAATAAAAGGGAGCGATATAAGGTTTCAGCAACTGGTAGCGTTTCAAATTCCTTTTCGCCACAAACCATAACTTCAACAACCGAAAAAAATGGCGATTTGTTTATTACTTGTGAATATGCAAAGGGCTTTAAAAATGTTTGCAGCAAAATGGTTTTAGACACAATCACAAACAGCATTAAAAGGTATTCGGGCGTTCTTGGAGCGGATGGAAAAAGCGGAGACTTTTCTGAAAGCTTTGATTTTTATTCAATAAGCGATTATAAAAAGAAATACGGGGTTGTTCCTGGCGGGCTTTATCCGTACATTATTTCAGACAAAACAACTCTCAGCGCGACCATGCAAGACGTAGCGGGCGGAAAAAAATTCATCATCAACCTTAACCCCGATAAGGGACAGCATAACCTGAATGATTCTATCGAAAGTTTTGCAAAGGCTTGCTTTAACTATGCCAAACAGCTGGCGGTTAACAGCAATATGTCACGTCCCGAGTTTAAAAGTGCGCAAATCACGTTTGTTATAAATAAAGATTTTGGATTCATTTCGTGCAACCTGCTTGACGTTTATGTTATGAAAGTGGGGATTAATGTTGAGTGTATTTCTAGCCTTGACGCACATTTTGATTTTTAAAAATTAATTATTTTTGGTTCTGATCCTTTTTTAAATGTTATATCCTTTGTAAATTCAATAAACATTTCTCTAGTTATACCATTAAAACTTTTGTTATCTATTTTTATCCAATTATTACTAGGAAAAAAAGTTACTTGTTTGGCTATTTTATAATTTTTTATCATACTCAAAATAACTTCATGATGTTCGACAACGGCAGTTTTTTCACCGGCTTTATAATCTCCTCCGAAAAAATCCATTTATAATACTCCTTCATCAATTATTTTTAATAATTTTTTAATTAAATTTATATCATTTAATTCATAATTAAATATATTTATAGTTGAGTTAAACTCGTTAGAAATATTTTTTAATTTATTAATTATTTCTTTTAATTCATCATTTGTTGTTTTAAATTATTAATTTTATCAACTAATTTATAAAATTCTACTCCATCATTAAAAATCATTTTAACTTTTGGTAAGTGTAATTTTTTAATTATTCTAGCATATATATGATATATTTTATGTAATGGTAAATTTAGTTCTTTACTAGTTTCTATATAATCCAAACCTTTTTTATATAAACACTCCATTACTTTAATTTCACATGTTACAAAATTATTTTGATTTATTAAATATTTAAAACT
>USTX01000094.1 GCA_900557655.1 uncultured Eubacteriales bacterium | reverse complement strand
AGTCTAATAAATTTTTAAATTGAATTAATTATCATTTTTATAAGTTTTTTGAACTAATGATTTTATTGATTATAATTTATTTTTTATTTTTTTTAATGAGTTGTTTTTCGCGCTTTTTATTTGCCCTTTCCCAGCGTTTACCTACCGTTTTTGCAACAAATGTTTCGCTTGGGATTTTGCCAATAAATTTTAAAAATCTGTTAAACGCCCCAGGGATAATTATTGCCTTGTTTTTAGCAAATTTCCTTAATGCGTATCTTGCAACATATTCAGGCTGATGGCTTGACAACTTCCCGCCAAGGCCTTGCGAAGCGATGGCTTTTTTCATCTCGTCCGTTGTATAAATACCGCCCGGGCAAACAACGCAAACCTTAATATTGCGATTTTTGACCTCCTCGCGAACCGCCAAAGACAGGTCAAGAATCATTCGCTTTGTTGAAGAATAAACGCCCATAAAGGGCATTGGCTGAAACGCACCAAGACTAGACACGTTTAAAATCTCTACTCCGTCACCAAACGCACCGATAAATTTTTGCATCATATCGGCCGTGCCAACACAGTTTGTTTCAATTGCCTTAATCGTTTTCTCTTCGCCAAGGTCAAGCATCGCGCCCTCAACAATCATCCCCGCGTTGTTTATTAGCCTACTCGCATTAATTTCGCGCTCACGCAAAGTGTCAAACAGCGCCGCACGTGACTGCGCGCAAGACAAATCCATAACCGCATAATCAATCTTAACATACGGGTAGCGCTTTTTAAGTTCGTCCGCCCATGCCGACGTTTTCGCCTCGTTCGTGCCCGTCAAAAAAACATTCTCGCCCTTTGCGGCCAGTTCATTAACAAACGCACGCCCCAGTCCGCCGCACGCTCCCGTTATAATTGTCCATTTTTCACTCATAGTTTGATTATACCCTCGCGCGCGCGAAATGTCAATAAATTAATTTAGTTTCATCCTAAGCCCTTTTGGATAATAGTTTTTTACGCGGCCACTAACAAGCTTTCCGCCGCCTAGATTACACCCGCAATGCGTTAAGTTAACAAACCCCTTATTGGGCATTTCAGCCCCTAATTCTTCACCACCAAAATATTTTTTTACATCCGTTTCATTAAGTTCAATTTGCAACTTAAATAAGTCGCCAAGCGCCTTAAAAAATTGATGATGCGGCTCAAACCTGTCTTTTATAATCTCTCCTAGATTAACTCCAAGCGCAACAAAATTAATTCCGTTTAAATTAAAATTATTTACATCAAAATTACGTATTAAAAAATAATTATTTTTTATTTTTATAATTTCGCCCTCTGGCCTTTTTGTCAAATTAGTATCGAAAAACGCGTCTATTATTTTTTGCTCTTGTTTTGATGGCAATTGAACATTTTCGCAGCTTTTTATGTGTTTTTGGCAATTTTTTACCATTTTTTCATTATTTTCAGGCTCATTTTGCGTTTTTTGAAGATACGTCATAAATTGCCCCTCGCCAAAACCTAAGTGCGGATAGGCACGCCGACATAATTTTAAATCACCTTCACCCAGTCCGTCTTTTGAATTTAAATTAATATTTTTATTTATTTTTTTTATTTTAAAATTAAATTCATTAATTAATTTTTCAACAACTTCTTCATTTTCTTTTTTATTTAAAGTGCACGTTGAATAAACAAGCTCTCCGCCAACTTTAAGCGCCGGAATTATTGCCTTTAAAATTTCAATCTGCCTAAGCGCGCACATTGACAGAGACTGAGGCGTCCACTCGTTTTGCGTTAAAGCGTCTTTTCTAAACATACCCTCACCTGAACACGGTGCGTCCACCAAAATTGCGTCAAAACAATTTTTAAAAATCTTTCCTAACTCCGCCGGCGAATTGTTGGTAACGATAACATTACCAAGCCCCATTCTTTCAACGTTTGAAAACAACACTCCCGCGCGCGACGGAATAATTTCATTAGACACCAAAATGCCATCATCGCCAATTCGCAAAGCCAAATCAATCGTCTTTCCGCCAGGGCTTGCGCATAAGTCTAAAACGCGTTTACCCGCAAGCTCGTCAAAACAAAACGGCGGCATACTGCTGCTTGGCTCTTGAAGGTAAATTACACCCGCATGATGCAGCCACGTTGCCCCAAGCCGCGCCTCGCCCTCTATTTTAAAGTTAAAGTTTGACCAAGGCAAAGGATAAACGTCAAGGCCACGCGCATTTAGTTCAGACTTAACAATATCCGCGTTCGCACTTGGGTTAATTATTACTCCGCGCGCCGGCGGGTTGTTAAACGAATTTAAAAACGGGGCGAAATCGTCACCCAAAATCGCCTTCATTTCTTCTAAAAACTTTGCATTTAACATAAAATTCTCCTAGAACCGATTATACCCCAAATTAACTAAAAACGCAAAAACTTTAATCAAACTATGGACAAAACTATAGAAAAGTGATAAAATATTATTAATATTTCATTTTGAAATAAAATTTTTATTTTTTAGGAGACAGTTACAGTGATTCCCCCCAGTTGCTTATTAGCAGCACAATTTAACATTTCAGACGGATTTTTAATTTTTGGCATTTTTATTTGCCTCGCCTTTTCGGCTTTCTTTTCAGCAAGCGAAACGGCATTTTCAACGGTCAACCCGCTTCGCCTTCGCAATTACGCCGAAGATAAGGTTAAGGGCGCGCGCCGTGCATTATATATCTCTGAAAACTATGACAAAACTTTGTCTACCATCTTGGTTGGTAACAACATTGCCAACATCGCCAGTACAACTATTTGTGCGTACCTATTCACAAAATTTATCTTAAACCCAACCGTGGCCAACTTACTTAACACGGTGGTTATGACGATTATTATCTTGATTTTCGGTGAGATTTTGCCTAAAAGCATAGCAAAACTTCAACCCGAGAAAGTTGCGCTTAAATTTTCAGGCTTTATGTACGTTTTAATGAAAGTTCTTTATCCAATAACTATCATTTTTATAGGCATTCAAAAGCTTGCGTTAAAACGCGCTAAACAGGCCGACAACCCAACCGTAACCGAGCACGAACTTGAATCAATTATTGACACGATGGAGGAAGAAGGCGTTATCGCAAGTGAAGACGCTGACCTTATCCAAAACGTTTTAGACCTTGGTGACAAGGTGGTCTATGACATTATGACGCCGCGCGTTGACATGGTTGCGCTTGATGAGAACTCAACGATTGATGAAGCAAAACAAGTTTTTCTTGATACGCAATTTTCACGTATCCCCGTTTACCGCGAAGATAAAGACAACATTATTGGTATCCTTAACCAAAAAGACTTTGTTTTGCCACTAATTAAAGGTGAAAAAGTAAGCATTAAAAACACGATGACGGCGCCGCTTTTCGTTGCCGAAACCATGAAGGTTGACGACCTTATGCGTCAAATGCAGAAAGACAAAAAGCATATGGCTATCGTGCTTGATGAGCACGGCGGGACTAGCGG
>USTX01000093.1 GCA_900557655.1 uncultured Eubacteriales bacterium | reverse complement strand
TGAGCAGTTTATTGAGAAAAATGGCGAAAAAATACCATATACCGATAAAGAAACTATTGAAAGAATGTTATAACTGGCGATTTTAAAAATAACAATTTACCCTTGATTTAACCCGATGTAAAGGCAAAAAGTTTATAAAATAGTGTTGTAAATACCAATAATCGCGCATACTATTTAAAAATAGGAGGCGAATATGGTTGACGTTAAAATGCTTATAACAGCGCTTATTGTTGCATTTTTAGTGTCGGCTGTATTGCTTCCTTTTTTGATTTATGTTTTAAAGAAAGAAAAAATCAAGCAGACGATTTTACATTATGTTGATATGCACGCGTCAAAAGCGGGTACGCCAACGATGGGCGGCATTGCCTTTATTTTCTCCATCTGCGCGGTTGGACTATTGTTTTTGCGCGGCGAAAAATCGCTTGGGCTTTTGACCTTAATTGTTACTTTTGCGTATGGTCTGATTGGCTTTCTTGACGACTTTATCAAGTTTAAGTTTAAGCGTAATTTGGGGCTTCGGCCGTATCAAAAAATCATAAGTCAACTTATCATTGCGGTGGCGGTTGCGATTTTTGTTTATAAATCGCGCGACCTTGTTGGCGGGGTGCTATACGTCCCGTTTACGCGCGTGCAAATCGACATCGGCGCGTGGATAATTCCGTTTGTTATTTTCATTTTTCTTGCCACCACCAACAGCGTCAACCTTACCGACGGGCTTGACGGACTCGCCTCGGGCACAACGATGGCGTATCTGGTTACCATCGGCGGCGTTATTGTGGCGCAATTAAGTGTGCGGGTTGCGGGGCTGAACTTGGCCGCAGTGAGCGAGTACACAAACCTTGTGGCTATCTGCGCGGTGGGTTTTGGCGCGCTTTTGGGCTTTTTGTTGTTTAACGGTTTTCCAGCGCGGATTTTTATGGGCGACACGGGGTCACTTTCTCTTGGCGGGCTAACGGCGTGCGTTGCAATTTTTACGCGCAATTCGCTTTACATCCCGATTATCGGCCTGATGTTTGTTTTGTCAAGCGTGTCAGTAATCATCCAAGTAGCGCACTACAAACGCACCAAAAAACGCGTATTTTTGATGGCGCCTTTGCATCACCATTTTGAGAAAAAGGGCATAAGCGAAGTGAAAATTGTTGTTTGGTATACAACAGTTACCTTGATTTTAGGCCTGATTAGTGTGCTTTTTGAATTGTAAAAGGAGTTTCGGATGCGTGCAGTTGGGTTTCTTAATTTAAAACGAAAGCAAAAACGAGCCGCCATCAGGTTTGATTTGCTGCTGCTGATTGCGGTTGTGGGGCTGTGCGTGTTCGGCGTTTTTATGGTGCACAGTGCCAGTTCGGTATCGGCGCAACTTACGTATAAAAACGAATACTTTTTCGTTAAAAAGCAGGTTATCGGCGCGCTTTTGGGACTTGGCGCGTGCGTGGCTACGGCGTTTGTTGACTATCATTTTTTGGCCAAAATCAAGTGGTGGCTGCTAGGTGGCTCGGTGCTGCTTTTGGCGCTTGTGTTTGTGCCTGTAATCGGCGTCAGCAACTATGGCGCGCGACGTTGGCTTAATCTGGGCGTAACCACTATCCAACCAAGCGAGATTGCCAAGTTTGCGTTCGTTATTTTTGCGGCGGCGACGCTTTCTAAAAACTATGACAAAGTTAAAAGCATAAAAGGGCTTATCCCCACCATCGCGGCGGGCGTGGTTATCTGCGGCTTGGTTATTATGGAGCCGAACATGAGCATAACGATGTGCATCGGCATAACGATGATAACTATGCTTTTTGTTGGCGGGATTTCGGCCAAGCACTTTCTTATTCTTTTAATTCCGGCGCTGGCGCTGGTGCCGCTTTTGATTATCGCTGAGCCGTATCGCCTTAGGCGTATGGTGGCATTTTTAGACCCGTGGAGCAGTGCGCAAGGCGAGGGCTTTCAGTCACTTTATTCGCTGGGAGCAGGTGGGTTTACGGGCGTGGGCTTTGGCAACTCGCGCCAAAAATATCTGTTTTTGCCTTTTGCTGAAAGTGACTTTATCTTTTCAATTATCGGCGAAGAGTTGGGGTTTATCGGGTGCACGTGCGTGGGGCTGGTATATCTGTTTATCATCGTCCGTGCGGTCAAAATCGCCTTGCGCGCGCCTGACCGTTTTGGCTGCCTTTTAGCCTCGGGCATCGCTACCGTTATCGCTGCGCAGTTTTTAATCAACGTCGCCGTCATTACCGGTTCCATCCCGCCAACGGGGCTGCCACTGCCATTTATTTCGGCTGGCTCGACCTCGCTTGTAGTCTTTATGAGCGCCATCGGCATCGTTCTTAACATTGACAAACAAAGCCGCAAAGGCCAATTTGCAAATTTAATTGCAAGACAAAAAGCAATATGATTTAATTGAAGTCTAAACAAAATGCATACAAATTAGTATGCGTTTTTATTTTGCTGTGTTATAATTAAATGGGTGAGTGAAAATGAATTACAAATTAAGAGAATGCACGCTAAATGATTTAGATTTTATTCTCAAATTAAAAGAATTGGGGATGAAGTGGTATATTGAAAAAATCTATGGGTGGGATGCGAGTGTCCAAAAACAAAAAACACTAAAAGAATTGCAAAACAATTTAGGCAATATGAAAATCATTGTGGTGGAGGGGAAAGACGCGGGCGTCACCACGTTTATAGAGGCCGACGATTATTTTCAGGTGGGGCTTACGATAATTCTTCCACAGTATCAAAACAAAGGCCTTGCGACCTCAATAATAAGCGAATATATCAACATCGCTAAGCGCAAAAAGAAAAGGATTATTATAAAGACTTATAAAGAAAACCCCGCGCAAAACCTATACAAAAGGCTTGGCTTTAACATCTACAAAACCGACGACACCCACATCTATCTTGACATAAATTTCAACAAAGCCATTCGGGCAACCTACTTGACTTAATTTCAAATAGGCCATCTTGTAAGCCTAGAAAAAGCCTTTTATTAAATTTTAGCAACGCAATTTAGCCAGTTGAGTAGTGCCACTAACCAACTGAAATGGTGTTTTTGTGTTTAGTCAAACGGTAGAGTAATTTAAATCGCGAAAATAAAGCATGGCATAGCGCTGTGATTTTTTGTGAAGTCAGCTAAAAGGTGTGACAGACAGAAAAAATTATGTTACAATGGCTTTAAGGAGATTGGTTTATGTTATTGGAAGAATTTGATAAAAATAAAAAGGCTGTTTTTAATCCTGATACTTATTCACATAAAATTGACAGTTGCCCAGAATTGTGCGTGTCATTTTTCTCAAAACTGGTTATGCAAGAGTTTGTTAGGTTGTTTAACCCAGAAATTATGGGGCACGTTGAGAACGCAACAGCGAAATTTCCTGTTTATAAAATTAAATATAATGGCAGCGAGATAGCGGTGTATCAATCACCTGTTGGGGCGCCTGCTTGCGTTGGATGTTTTGAAGATGTGATACAGATGGGTATAAAAAAGATTCTGCTTGTTGGTTGTTGTGG